>NZ_JPDP02000046.1:0-31954 GCF_000732685.2 Sphingomonas sp. STIS6.2 | reverse complement strand
GGCTTCGAACGCAACGGCAGGCCGTATCGCTATGCCGGTGCGAACATCTGGTACGGCGCATGGCTTGGCGCGGACACCGCCTATGGCAACCGAACGCGGCTCGGGCGCGAGCTCGACCGGCTGAAGGCGCTCGGCGTGCGCAACCTGCGCATCCTCGGCTCGGCCGAACTGTCGCCGCTCAAGAACTCGATCACGCCCGGCTTCCGCGACAAGACCGCGACCTACAACGAGGATCTGCTCAAGGGCCTCGACTGGACGCTCGCCGAGATGGCGAAGCGCGACATGACCGGCGTCATCTACCTTACCAACTTCTGGGAATGGTCGGGCGGGATGATGACGTATCTGTCGTGGGTCAACGGCGGCAAGTTCATCAACATGAACGACCCCGCGTACCCGTGGCCCGAGTTCGCCGACTGGAACGCCGCGTTCTACACCAACGGCCAAGCGCAGGCGATGTACCGCGACTATATTCGCGCGGTCGTCTCGCGCACCAATAGCGTGACGGGCGTGGCCTATGCCGCCGATCCAACGATCATGGCGTGGCAGCTCGCGAACGAACCGCGTCCCGCCGGCGGGGCTGCGGTCGCCGTCCCCAATCTGCCCGCCTTCTATCGCTGGATCGACGAGACTGCGCGCTACATCAAGACGCTCGATCCGAACCATCTCGTCTCCACCGGCTCCGAAGGCCTGAAGGGCTCGATCGAGCGCGAGGACGTCGTGCTCGCCGCACATCGCTCGACGTCGATCGATTACCTCACCACGCACATCTGGCCGAACAACTGGACGTGGATGGACGCGGGCAACCTCGCCGGCACCTACGACGCGGGCGCAGCCAAGGTCGCCGGCTATATCGACGCGCATATCCGGCTCGCCACCACGCTCGGCAAGCCGCTGGTGATCGAGGAGTTCGGCTACCCGCGCGATGGCAAGACCGCCTATGACCCGACCATCGCGACGGTCTACAAGGATCGCTTCTACCGGCAGATCTACACCGCGATCGAAACCAACGCGAAGGCCGGCGGACCGCTCGCAGGCTCGAACTTCTGGGCGTGGAACGGCGAAGCGCGCACGCCACATGCCGATCACCGGTTCCAGCGCGGCGACCTCAGCTACATGGGCGATCCGCCGCACGAACCGCAGGGCTGGTACGGCGTGTTCGACAGCGACACCTCGACGCAAGCGGTGATCCGCGCCCACGCATCGGCGATGGCGGCACTGTGATGCTCAGCCGACGCGAAACGCTGGGGATGACGGCCGCGCTGGGCCTGCTGCACGGCGTGCCGGCCTTGGCGGCGGTCCCAAACCATACGCTCAGCAACTCGAGCGCGTCCCCGGCCGCGCGAAAACTCTACACCTATCTGTGCAGCCAGTACGGCAGGAAGACGCTGACCGGCCAGCAGGAACAGGGTTCCGCCCAGCCGAACCCAAACGGCGAACTCGACTATCTCCAGCGCGTGACCGGCAAGCTGCCCGCGATCCTCGGCCTCGACTATATCGACCCGCGCGACAACGACGCGGTGAACGACCGGGCAACCGCCTGGGCGCGGTCCGGCGGTATCGTCACGCTGTGCTGGCACTGGGGCGCCCCCGACATCGGCACCGGCTACGAGAACTCGAAAAAGGATTTCGACGTCGCCGCCGCGCTAAAGCCAGGCACGCCGCAGAACGTCGCGATGATGCGCGACATGACCGAGGTGGCGCACCTGCTGAAGGTCCTGCAAGACCGGGGCGTCCCCGTCCTGTGGCGCCCTTTCCACGAATTCAGCGGTGACTGGTTCTGGTGGGGCAAGCACGGCCCCGACGCGTTCAAGGCGCTCTGGGCGCTGATGTACGACCAGTTCACGCGCGTTCACCGCCTCGACAACCTGATCTGGGTACTCGGCTGGGCCGGACAGAACGTCGATCCCGCCTGGTATCCCGGCCGTGCGACGGTCGACGTCGCCGGCGCGGATATCTACGCGAACGACCACGGCAACCTCGCATCGATGTTCGCGCAGGTGAAGACCATTGTCGGCGATACGCTACCGGTCTGCCTGCACGAGAACGGCCCCGTCCCCGACCCAACATTGCTCAGTCCGGACGCAGACTGGCTCTGGTTCATGACCTGGCACACCCGCTGGCTTACGGGCGCCGACCAGAACATGCCCGATCAGTTGCGCCGCGACTTCGCATCGAAACGCTACGTCACCAAGGACGAGCTCCCCGCATCACTGAAGGTGCCCGCATCGCCGAAGATGAAGGTATGAAGACGATCCTCGTTTCGTTCGCTGCGACCTTGCTGTCGACGTCGGCAATCGCCGCGCCGCCAACGGTGACCCTGGCGACCGAGAAAGCCGGCACCGTGCTCCCCGTCCACATTGGCGGTCGCGTCGAGCGGGCCGCGGAGGGCTATACGCGCCAATGGCCGGGCACGTATTTCGAGGCGGCGTTCTACGGCCCGAGCGCTCTCCTGAAGATCGGTTGGGGCAACGTTATCCTACGTGTTTCCGTCGATGGTGCCCCCGTCGCCAAACTCGTCAAGCCAAGGTCCGGTCTCTACCGCGTCGCCGGTCTTGCAAACGGCCGCCATACCATCCGCGTCGACGTCGCCAGCGAAAGCCAGGCTGCACGGACCGTTTTTGGCGGTTTCTACGCCGGCGCCGAAACACGCGCCCTGCCCGCCCCCGCCCGCACGCGCCAGATCGAGTTCATCGGCGATTCCCACACCGTCGGCTACGGCAACATCTCGACCAAGCGCGACTGCACGCAGGACGAAGTCTGGGCCACCACCGACTCTTCGCAGGCCATGCCCGCGCTGACCGCGCGCCACTACGGCGCGGATTATCAGGTCAACGCGATCTCCGGCCGCGGTATCGTCCGCAATTACGACGGCATGGCTGCCGATACCGTACCCGTGGCCTATCCCTTCACGCTGTTCAACAAGGCCACCCGCTACACTGACCCGGCCTGGCGCCCCCGCCTGTTCGTCATCGCGCTCGGCACCAACGACTTCACCACGCCGCTCCACCCCGGCGAACCGTGGAAGACGCGCGATGCGCTGCATGCCGATTACGAGCAGCACTATGTCGATTTCGTCAAACGCCTGCGCGCGCGCGACCCACATGCGCACGTCGTCCTATGGGCGACCGACATGGCGGACGGCGAGATCGCATCCGAGGTCGGCAGGGTCGCCGCACGCCTCAAGGCCGAGGGTCAGCGAGACGTCGTTTTCGTGCCCGTCACCGGGCTTGCCTTCACCGGTTGCCATGCGCACCCCTCGACGGCTGACGATGTCCGAATCTCCGCAGCGTTATCGACCTATATCGACGCGCATCCGGAGATCTGGACGCACAAATAAGCAAATGATTTGCATATTGTTGCCGGCACCCGGTAGCAGAGGGGCAAAGGTACGGATCACGATCGCGTACCGACCGGGGGAAGTATGATGTCTGCGAGTTTTTCGACCTTCACGATCGCGCTTCTGCTGCAATCGGCGGCGACGCCCGTAGCCGCACCGACCGCACGGCTCTCGCCCGTAGCGCATCCCGAAATCTGGCCGACCGCCAACGCACGGCCCTCGCGCGATTCCAAGGTAGAGGCACGGATCGACGCGATCATGAAACGCATGTCCGTGGAGGACAAGATCGGCCAGCTGATCCAGGTCGATATCGCCAGTATCGAGCCTTCCGACCTGCGCACGTACAAGCTCGGCTCGATCCTCAACGGCGGCAATGCCGGCCCGCACGGCAACGACCTCGCGCCGCCGGTCGAGTGGCTTAAGCTCGCGGACGACTTCTACGACGCGTCGATGGCGCGCAACGACGGCCGCCCCGCGATCCCGGTGATCTGGGGCACCGACGCGGTCCACGGTAACAATAACATACCCGGCGCGACGCTCTTCCCACACAATATCGGCCTCGGTGCAGCGCGCGACCGCGACCTGATGCGCGAGATCGGCCACGTCACCGCGATGGAGACCGCCGCCGCCGGCATCGACTGGACCTTCGCGCCTACTCTGGCGGTAGTCCGCGACGACCGCTGGGGCCGCACGTATGAGAGCTATTCCGAAGAACCGACGATCCAGGCGGATTACGCCGGCGCGGTGATCGAAGGCGTCCAGGGCAAGGTCGGCACCAAGGAGTTCCTTGCCCCCGATCGCGTGATCGCGACGACGAAACACTTCCTCGGCGACGGCGGCACCGGCGGGCGCGACCAGGGTGACGCGCTGATCCCCGAAACCACGCTGCGCGACATCCACCTCGGCGGCTATCCCGCCGCGATTGAAGCCGGCACGCAGTCGGTGATGGCCAGCTTCTCCAGCTGGAACGGTGCCAAGATGCACGGCAACAAGAGCCTGCTGACCGGCGTACTGAAGGACCGCCTCCACTTCGACGGCTTCGTGGTCGGCGACTGGAACGGCCACGGCCAGGTTGATGGCTGCTCGAACGAGAGCTGCGCTGCGGCGATCAATGCGGGGCTCGACATGTTCATGTATTCGGGCAGCGGGTGGAAGACGCTCTACGCCAACACGCTGAAGCAGGCACAATCCGGAGAGATCCCCGCCGCCCGTCTCGACGACGCGGTCCGTCGCATTCTCCGAGTGAAGATCCGCGCTGGCACGTTCGATCGCGGTCGTCCGTCGTCGCGCGCGCTCGCCGGCAAGATGAACCTCATCGGTGCCGCAGATCACCGCGCGATAGCGCGCCGGGCAGCCGCTGAATCGCTGGTGCTGCTTAAGAACGAGGGTGGCCTGCTCCCGCTAAAGCCCTCGGCGAACATCCTCGTCGCTGGCGGCGGTGCGGACAACGTTCCGCAACAGGCCGGCGGCTGGTCGCTCACTTGGCAGGGCGGCGGCACCACCAATGCCGACTTCCCCAACGCGCAGTCGATCTGGTCGGGGATCAGCACCGCAGTCAAGGCCGCGGGCGGGACCGCGACGCTCTCGGCGGACGGCCGCTACGCTAAGAAGCCCGACGCGGCGATCGTCGTGTTCGGCGAACAGCCTTATGCCGAGTTCAAGGGCGACCGTCCGAACCTCGAATACAGCGCCGAGGACAAGTCCGACCTCGAGCTCTTGCGGAAACTGAAGGCTGCGGGCGTCCCCGTCGTTGCGGTGTTTCTGTCGGGGCGTCCGCTCTGGGTGAACGCTGAACTCAACGCCTCCGATGCGTTCGTCGCGGCGTTCCTGCCGGGTAGCGAAGGCGGCGGCGTGGCCGACGTGCTGTTGCGCAAGAAGGACGGCAGCGTCGCCCACGACTTCCGCGGCAAGTTGAGCTTCTCTTGGCCCAAGCGCCCCGACCAGTATGTGCTTAACCGCTCCGACCCTGACTACGACCCGTTGCTCGCGTTCGGCTATGGCCTCAGCTACGCCAAGCCCGGCACTGTCCCCAAGCTCGATGAAACCCGCCCCGCCGGCATGGCCGCGTCATCGAACGGCACGATCTTCGGCAAGGGCAGGGTTCCTGAGGGCTGGTCGTTGACCTTGGTCGAGCAGGATCAGTCGAAGGTTCGCTTGCTTGGCGTCAACGCGACCACCGCAACCAAGCGCCTCACGGCCTCCGCCGTCGACCGTCGTCGCCAGGAAGACGCGCGCGCGTTGGTCTGGACCGGCGGTCTCGCGGACGCCCGGGTCGAGGCGTCCGGTCCGCTTGATCTGACACGCGAGAGCAATGGTGAACTGAGCCTCGTCGTCGATGTCCGCGTCGACCGCGCCGGCAGCGCACCCGTCGGGCTCGGCATGGTCAGCAACGATGGGAAGGTAGTCACCGTCCCGATCACGAAGACGCTTGCCGCGGGCAAGCCCGGCGACTGGCAGCAGGTCATTGTCCCGCTACAGTGCTTCGCCAAGCGCGGCATCGACATGGCGCACGTCACTGCGCCGTTCGTGATCGCGACCGACGGCAAACTCAGCCTGTCGATCTCTGACGTGAAGATCGACTCCGCACCCGTGCCGATGACGAAGTGCGGCGATTGAGCCGGCTTCTGCTCGGTGCGGCCGCCGCCCTGCTGACGACGGCCGCCACGCAAGCTCCGCCTGCCCTGATCCGGATCGACCAGGCCGGGTTCGAGACGCGCGGTCCGAAGATCGGCGTCCTGCCATCAACGCAGGGCAAGCCGCTCGCGTGGACGCTTACCGATGCGCACGGCAAGACCGTTGCGTCGGGACAGACGACACCGGTCGGTCCCGATGCAGCCTCGGGCGAAAGCGTCCACCGGATCGACTTCGGCACGTTCCAGACTCCCGGCACCGGCTATCGCCTGCGTGTCGGCAGCGACGCCAGTCACCCCTTCGCGATCGCCGACCGTCCATTCCAGCGCGTGGCGACGGCGGCGATGGCGTTTTTCTACCAGCAGCGAAGCGGTGTGCCGATCCTGCCCGCCTTCGTCGAACGTAAGGATCTCGCCCGCCCCGCTGGCCACGCCCCCGACATCGCCACCTGCTTCGCCGGCATTGACCAGAAGGGCGCCAAATGGCCGGGTTGCAGCTACAGGATCGACGCGACCGGCGGCTGGTACGATGCGGGCGACCACGGCAAATACGTCGTCAATGGCGGCGTCTCGGCTTGGACGTTGCTCGACCTCTACGAACGCTTGCCCGCGTTGGGTGACGCAAACGCGTTCGCCGATGGCCGCCTCGCGCTGCCCGAACGCGCCAACGGCAAAAACGACCTGCTCGACGAAGCGCGTGTCGAGGTCGCGTTCCTGCTCTCAATGCAGATACCCGAAGGCACGAAGCTGGCCGTTGCGCCCGACGCCGGTGTCCCGGGCAAGACCATCACCCGGTTCGAAACGATCAACGCGAGCGGCCTGGTCCATACCAAGATCGCCGACGAGAACTGGACCGGGCTTCCGACAGCGCCTGCCGAAGACCGCCAGACCCGCTTTCTGTACCCGCCCTCGACCGCGGCAACGCTGAACATGGTCGGCGTCGCCGCGCAATGCGCACGGATCTGGCAAACGATCGACCCAGCCTTCGCCACCAAATGCCTCGCCGCAGCCCGCCGCGGCTGGGCCGCAGCGCTCCGCCATCCGAACCTCCTCACCAGCTCCGATTTCACCGGCAGCGGCGGTTACGGCGACCCGGATGTCCGCGACGAGTTCACCTTCGCTGCCGCGCAACTCTACGCCACGACTCGCGAACCCACGTTCCTCGATCGCCTTCGCAAGGACGGGATCTTCGCCTACCCTGGCACGGATATCGGCTGGGGCTCGCTAAGGCTGGCAGGCGCGCTGACGCTGGCGACGGCCACCGGCGACCTCCCGGCCGATGATCGCGCCACACTCCGCAACCGGATCACCGCGCTCGCAGACGGCTTCGTCGCCGAAGGCAAGCGCAGCGGCTACGCCATACCCTTTGGCGGCACCAACTACCCCTGGGGCTCGAGCAGTTCGATCCTCAACCGCGCAATCGTCCTCGGCGTCGCATGGCAGATCAATCGCAAGCCCGCGTACCGCAATGCGGTCGTGGCAAGCCTCGACTACATCCTCGGCCGCAATCCGCTCGACCGGTCCTACGTCGCCGGCATCGGCGCACGTC
Source organism: Sphingomonas sp. STIS6.2 (assembly GCF_000732685.2). Classification (NCBI taxonomy): domain Bacteria; kingdom Pseudomonadati; phylum Pseudomonadota; class Alphaproteobacteria; order Sphingomonadales; family Sphingomonadaceae; genus Sphingomonas; species Sphingomonas sp. STIS6.2. The sequence goes on along the minus strand of NZ_JPDP02000046.1, from coordinate 24,438 downwards.
CGATGCAGCACCCGCACCACCGCTTCTGGGCCGCCGCAGCTGACAAGCGCTATCCGCCCCCCCCTACCGGCGTGCTGTCGGGCGGCCCCAACTCCGCGGCGGCGAACGAACCCGGTCCGATGAAAGGATGCGCGCCACAAACCTGCTGGATCGACGATTACCGCGCGTTCACCGTCAACGAGGTCGCAATCAACTGGAACGCCCCGCTCGTCTGGACCGGCGCGTTTCTCGATGCGACCCGGGGCCGCTAGATTTGCTCCGATCCTTCCCCGCCGGCGAAAGGGTGGTTGAATTGAGCTAAAGCCGTTCCAGCGTCCGCGCAAGATAAGCGCGGATCACGTCAGTCCGTTCCTGCGATGGGCTCCCCAGCACGCCGCGTACCGCCTCGGGCAGATGTGCGGCCGCATTCTGCGCGTTGTCGCCGAACACATAGTGATCGAACCAACCGCGCACCGCCTCGCGCTCGCCCGCCGGCAAGTCGCGGATCGCCAGAATGCCATGGATCAGCGCAGGAAACGGCGACGGCGCGCCTGGCTGTCCCCACCAGTAATTGACCAGCACGTTAAACCGCCCGAGCGCCTTAACGTCATGCCACCACATCGACGGAATAAAGATCGCATCGCCGGGCTCAAGCACAGTCATTTGCATGTGCGGGCGCGCTTGGGCGAAGCGGGGGTAACGCTGCAGATCAGGCGATTCGAGATCGACCAGGCTCACCGGCTGGCCAGCAAGCGTCACGTCGAGCGGGCCGACATACAGGTTCGGCCCCTGCTCGGGGGGAAATAGACAGAACCGCCGCCTGCCCGCCACCACAACCGCGACGTTGCTCGATACGTCGTAATGCGTCGAAACGCGGCTCTCGTTGCCGATCCAGACGCGCGGCACTGCATTGGGCGTCGGCAGCGGCAGGACGTTCGCTTCCGCCCAGCCAGGGAGGAACTCTCCCGCTGCGGCGGCGCCGGCGTAGATGGCGGGCGCGCCCGGTACGCCCTGTAGCGCGATGAGCTGCTCGACCAGTGTAGGGATCGGTGCCTTGGCGCGCTCGAAGTTGAAGCCGCTAAGGTCGTCGTTGTAGAAGAACCGCCCCCGCACCTCGTCCTGCGCGACCATAACGTCCGCCGAGCGTCCACCATCGAACTTGATAATATGATCGCCAATTGCGCGATCGGAAATCCGTGCCGCACGCACCGCCGGCCAGTCCGCCGCCAAACCGCGCATCACGACGGGGTGATAGCTATGCGCGATCTCGACTTCGAACCGCACCGCGTCGACCGGGCCGGTTTCGGCCACCGGAAGGCCAGTGATTTCACTCATTGTATGTGTGTAATCCCTGGCCTTGTATCCCGCTACTTCAGAAGGTCATGCGTGCCGACAACGTGTACGAGCGATCGTTCTTGAAGAAGCTGCGTGGCGCTTCAAGCCCCGCGCCGTTCAGCAGGAAGGTAGTCTTGGTCGTCGTGTCGAGCAGGTTCGCCCCTGTCACGCCCAGCTTGAAGTGCTCGTTCACCGTCACGAACGCCGATGCGTCGAGCTGTCCGGTCGGCAACGCGTAGACCGGCAGGAAAGGGAAGCAGCAATCGCGGTTAGTCAGTAGGAACTTTGAGCGCCAGCTATAGGCGACACGGGCATAGAACGGACCCTTGTCGTAGAAGCCGGCGAGGTTGACGGTGTGCTTCGACAGGCCCTGGAGCGGAAGATTGTCGTACAGGCCAGCGACGTCCTGCGGCGGCCGGCTGCCATCCGCGGCGCCATTTGCGGGCACCGGGTTGGGGATCTTGCCTGCCTTCACGTACGTATAGTTTGCCTGCATGCCAAGGCCGCTGAGAGCACCCGGCAAGAAGTCGAACGTCTGCTGGTACGCGATTTCCGCACCCTTGATCCGCGACTTGCCCTTCACGTTGGCGGGGCCGTTGACCTGCACGTCGAACGTCTGGCCGTTGTTCGTCAGGGTGCGCGTATAGCCGAAATTGTCGACGATGATGTTCGACAGCGTCTTGTGGAACAGCGTTGCAGTCAGCGAGCCAACCTTGGAGAAGTACCACTCGCTGGTCAGATCGAACTGCAACGCCTCGACTGGACGAAGGAACGGGTTCCGCGATTGCGCGGCGAACTGGAAGTTGCCGGTCGTGTTGCCGCCGGAAGCGCCGACACCGACATAGTTGCGGAGATCGCCGAAATTAGGGCGGGAGATTGCCTTCGATCCAGCCGCACGGAACAGAAGCGTCGGCATGACCTGAAGCTTCACGTTCGCGCTCGGCAACCAGAAGTTGAACTTCTGCTTGGCGATATCCGGTGTGGAGGCACCGTTCGAATACGCCACGATCGCCGCCTGTTGTGCGGGGGACACCGTACAGATCGCAGGCACAGTGCCTTGACCGTTTGGCTGATCAAACGCGCGCTGACAGAAACCACCGAGCGTTGCCGGATAGGGTACGCCGGCCGCGTTATTGCCGAGGTTAGTGGGATCGAAGATCGTATTTTGCTGCGCGAAAGTGATTGCGCCGTTCGAATCGTCCTTCGTGCGGACGAAACGCACGCCGACGTTACCGGTCAGGCTCATCCCGTTGCCGAAATCCTCTACGCCGAAATCGGCGCGGGCGTAGGCTGCAAAGGTACGCTCGCGATTGCGATAGACCTCGCTCGGCCGGTATGCACCGTCAACCGTCACGCCCGTTCGGTCCTCGGCTGGCTGATAACTGCCGCCGCCGAGCGCGGTGAGTTTACGCAACAGATCGGTGAATGCGTCATGATCGCCCAGTACAGCGTCAGAAACGAACGACGTACTCGGCGGCGTGTTCGTGCCACCGCGGAAGAAATTGGTGAAGTTGTAAAGTTCGCCTTGGCTAGAGTCGAGCGCCGTGTAGCTGACCGGCCCCGCGGCCGCCCACGTCTCCGACACGTTGCCCCAGTTGTTGTAGTCGACCGCCTTCACGGTTTGTTTGCGGTCGCTATAGCGACCGCCGACCCGAACGTTGCGCAGGAACGCGTTTTCGCTGACGTCGAACTGCGCGTCGCCGCGAAACGCCCATTCGTCGCCCTTATTATCCTGGCGTCCGTTGAAGGCGTCGCGGAAATAGACCGAGTTCGGATTGGCAAAATAGCTGGCGGTATCGAAGCCTGGCGTGATTGAGGTGATCTGCGGAATATTACCACGCAGGTCGATCGACGTCTGGCTGAAGGTCGCGGTGTCGAGAATATCGTCGCGCACCTTAACCTTGGAGCTCACATACTGGCCGTCGAAATTAAGATGCAGGCGATCGATCGGCTCGAACTTGATGTTGAGCGACTGATCCTGCGTGATCGACTTGGAATAGAAGTGGCGGTTGGATTGGGTCGTGAAGATTCCGTTGGGTGCGAACTGCGTCAGCGGGCAGTAGGTCACCGGCGAGCCATCGGCGTTGGTGCCACACCCGGCGGGATTGTTGCCGAAAACCTGCCCTGTGCGCTTTCCGAGCGTGCCGCTGGTAAACACGCCGTCATCGTCATAGGTGAAATCAGTGCCGCCGACCGGGAAGACCGTATTGACGTCATTATAATAGACGTTCGGCTCGACAGTGTGCTCGATCCAGTCTTCGGTCGATTCGGCACGCAGGAACTGGCCGGTAATTAGCAGACTGCGCGAGGCATTCTCATACTGCGCAGACCCCGAATAGGCGATACGTTTGCGATCGAAGTCCTGCGTACGCGATCCGCCGCCGAGTGGCGCGTAGACGACGTTGCGGCCGGCAGGCAGCGGGAAGGTGTCGAACAGCGTCGACTGGTACGGCGTACCAGCGTTGAGCACGCGGCCCTCGCCGGTATCCTGGACGCCGTTGCCGTTCGTGTCGTCATTGTAGCGCGGCAGCATCGACGAGACGAAGACCGAGTCGGAACGGCTATAGAGCTTTTGATAGGTGCCGCTGGCGAGAATGCCGAAGCGTCCGGCGCTGCCGAGATCGAACTGCTTCGAAACGAGCCCGACGGCCTGCGGCGCGCTGCGCTTTTCAAGATCAGGATAATTGATCCCGCCCGACAAAAAGATCAGGTCCTTCGTCGAATCGAACGGCTTGCGCGTGTTGATGTTGACCGTGCCGGCGATGCCACCCTCGATCAGATCGGACGTAAGGTTCTTGAAAACCTCGATCGATCCGACGACTTCGGCTGGAATGTCGTTGAAGCCGATCTCGCGCCCGCCACCCGCGGCGAACGCATCACGGCCGTTGAACTCGCCGCGTACATAGTTCAGCCCTCGGATGACGACGCCCGACCCCTGCGCGGAATAATGCTGTGAGTCGTTCGGTGCGGCGAAACGGCTGATCGACACGCCAGGAACGCGCTGCAACGCTTCGTTGACCGAGCGATCGGGGAGCGCGCCGATGTCTTCCGCGGTGATCGCGTCGACGACCGTGTCGGAGTTACGCTTGATGTTCTGCGCGTTCGCCAGGCTCTGGCGGATGCCGGCGACAACGATCTCTTCGCGCTCGGGATCGGGGGTCGGGTTGCCGGCATCTTGCGCGGCGCCCGAGGTGCCGGTGGTGTTGCTAGCCGAACCGGGCGCCGTGCCCGCGGTCGCTGCATCGAGGCTGGTCGCGCCCGACGTCGTGCTCGCGGCGCCAGAGCCGGCGGGTGCCGGCACCGTCTGGGCATCGGTCGATGCAGCAGCGACCTGCGCGGACGACGGTTGTGCAATGAACGCGACAGCGAGCGCCGATACGCTCGCCCCGAACAGGCGCGATGAAATACTAGCCATGATTACCCCTTCAACATCCACAAGCCTGGCTGTCGCCGCTTATGAAGCAGGCGTTCTCACCGGACTCTCCCCATCAAGGCGAACGACAATCGCGCCCTTGATCAGCGTGATAAGCAGCTATGTTTGCCCAGACAAGTCGAATAAGACAAATCAATTGACAGATAATGCCGGACTTAATCCAACTGTGACTTTCATGTTACATTCTTGGATCGGTCCTAAATGGCGGACGAGGATAATGTACGATATGAGGCCTACGCACGTTGTGATCGTCGGCGGCGGGACGGCCGGCTGGATGACGGCAGCGGCAGTGACCCGGCTGTTGCCAAACGTCTGTACCGTTCAGCTGATCGAGTCGACGGAGATCGGCATCGTTGGTGTAGGCGAAGCGACATTGCCTCATATCCGCGCCTTCGTCGTACGGCTGGGGCTCGACGAGGCCGACTTCATGCGAGCCACGCATGCGACCTTCAAGCTCGGCATCGACTTTCGCGATTTCGGCGCGATCGGCGACAGCTATATCCATCCCTTTGGTACGTTTGGTCGGCCGCTCGACGATGTCGCGTTCCATCATTATTGGCTCCGGCTCGCGGCCGAGGGGCGGGCCGGCCCGATCGGCGACTATTCGGTTGCGGTCGCCGCTGCCAGGCACCATCGCTTCGCCATTCCGGACGGCGCACCCGACGATCTGGCCGCGAGCTTCGGCTATGCCTATCAGTTCGATGCGACGTTGTTCGGCCCCTATCTCCGCCGCTTTGCCGAAGCGCACGGCGCGCGCCGGACCGAAGCGCGGATCGTCGGGGTCGAGCAGGATGCCATTAGTGGCGATGTCCGTACGCTACACCTGGATTCGGGCGAGACCGTCGAGGGCGACCTGTTCGTCGACTGCTCGGGGTTCCGCAGTCTGTTGCTCGGCGACGCGATGGCCGAGCCTTGGGAAGACTGGTCGAGATGGCTGCCATGCGACCGCGCGGTCGCGATGCCGTGCACGTCGCCGGACGGTCCCATCGAACCCTATACGCGGGCGACGGCGAAACCGGCCGGGTGGCAATGGCGCATCCCGTTGCAGCACCGCGTCGGCAACGGCTATGTCTATTCCAGCGCGCACATAACGGATCAGGCAGCCGCCGAGGCGCTCGTCGCGTCGGTCGAGGGCACGCCGCTCGCCGACCCGCGTTTCCTCAAGTTTCGTGCCGGTCGCCGCCGCAACAGCTGGGTCGGCAACGTCGTTGCGATCGGCCTCGCATCGGGATTCCTCGAACCGCTCGAATCGACCAGCATCTACCTCGCGCAGATGGCGATCACCCAGTTGATCGAGCTGTTCCCGCAGCGCGCCCGGTCGGAGGGCATATCCGCCATCGATCGGGTCGAATTCAACCGGATGGTCGACATGGAGTATGACCGGATCCGCGATTTCCTGGTTCTGCATTATCACGCCACAACCCGCGACGATTCTGAATTCTGGAACCACGTCCGGACGATGGACGTGCCCACGACGCTCGCCGACAAGATGAAGCTTTTCCGCCGTGCTGGCCGCGTAACTCAGTATAGCGAGGGCCTGTTCCTCGAACCGAGCTGGATCGCGGTCTATCTCGGTCAGGGGATCATCCCGCAGGCGTGGGACCAGCGCGCGGATCGACCAGGCCTCGACGGTCTTGATCGCGCGCTCGCTAGCTTGCGCGACACTGTCGCCTCGACCGCCAACGCAATGCCCGACCATGCCGCGTTTATCGCGCACCGCAACGCAACGATCGCCGCGTGACCAGCCGTGCGCCGATAGCCAGCATCGCCGTACTTGGTGCAGGCATCGTCGGTCTGTCCGCAGCGGTCGCGTTCGCGCGTGCGCTGCCCGGGCTAACGGTGACGCTGATCGAGACGCCCGACGATCCCATGGCGCTGGTTGATCGCCTGCCCGGCACGTTGTCCTCGATCACCGAGTTTCACGACCGGATCGGCCTGCGCGAACGCGACCTGCTTGCGGCGGGCGCGACGCATCGGATCGGCACGCGGCTGTCGGACTGGACCGCTGACGGAGCGCCGTTCGTGCTCGCGCATGGCGAACGCGGTGGTACAACTGCACCCGGCGCGTTTCACCAACATTGGCTGAACGCACGCCGCGCCGGCAAGATCGCTGGGTTCGATGCCTTCTCGGTGCCGGCCGTGCTCGCGTCTGCGGAAAAGTTCGTCCATCCGTCCGACGATACGAACTCACCGATCTCGGGTTTTGACTACGCGTTGCGCCTAGATCCGCGCCGCTATCGCGATCTGTTGCACGCACTTTCCCGGCATATCGGCATCCGCTCTGTTTCCGGTGCCCTTGCCAGCGTCGAGCGCTCCCCGGATGGGCGCGTCGCGTCGCTGATGTTGACGGACGGGCGGCGCATCTCGGCCGATCTGTATCTCGACTGTTCGGGCCCTGCCGCGCCGTTGCGCTCGACATTGGATACGCAGTGGGACAATTGGCAGACGTGGCTGCCGGTTGACCGACTGCTGCTTGGAACGGCTCCCGCCCAAGTACCGACGCCGACCGACGAACTGATCGCGGTGCCGGCAGGCTGGCGGTTTACGAGCGCACTCCGCGACCGGACATTGACCGGCCTGTCCTTCGCCGCTGATCAGACGTCGGATTCAAGTGCACACCGCATCCTGCCGGCAGGTAAGACGATCATTCCCATCGCGCCGGGTGTCCGCGCCGAACCGTGGAAGCACAACGTCCTTGCGTTGGGCGATGCCGCGGTCGTGCTCGATCCCTTGTCAAACGCCAATCTGCACCTCGCACACGCCGCCATCCTGCGCGCGATCGACCTGCTCCCGGGTCGTGACTGCGCATTGACCGAACTTGCTGAATATAACGCCCAAAGCGTTCGCCAGGCCGAGCGGGTTCGCGACTACCAGGCCGCGCATTATCTACCGACCGGGCGCACGCGCGGCGCGTTCTGGAAGAGGGCATCCCGCCTGCGCCGGCCCGACAGCCTCACACATACGCTTGAGCAATTCGCGCACCGCGGACGGCTGCCATTCTATGAGGATGAGAGCTTTGACAAGGACGACTGGCACGGGCTGCTGCTCGGGCTTGGTATGATCCCCCGCGTCGCCGATCCAATCGCATCGGCCAGCCAGCTCGAAACGATCACAGCCACGCTGAAGCGACTTGCTGAGGCAACTGCGGCACTGCCGTCGCAGCTGCCGCCCTACCCCGCCTATCTCGCACAACTGGACAGCAGACGATGACCGCCCCCATCCGCAAAGTCGTCATCGTCGGCGGCGGTACCGCCGGGTGGATGGTTGCCGCCGCCGCTGCTCGTTACCTCGACGACGGCCAGCGCCAGATCATATTGGTCGAATCCGACGCGATCGGCACGGTCGGCGTCGGCGAGGCGACGATCCCGCCGATCCTCGGGTTCAACCAGCTGATCGGCGTCGACGAACGCGAATTCGTCCGCGCGACGGGTGCCACCTTCAAGCTCGGGATCGAGTTCGTCGGCTGGGACACGGGGGACGATCGCTATCTGCACGCCTTCGGCGGACACGGCCGCGACATTCAGGGGCTTGCCTTCCACCAGCTCTGGCTGAAATTGCGCGACTATCTCGGCATCGGTGGGCTTGACGCGTATTCTCCGTCTGCGGTCGCCGCCTATCTCGGTCGTTTCGGCCAGCCCGGCGGTACAGCACCGCTAGCCTACGCCTATCATTTCGACGCCGGTCTCTACGCGGCGTTCCTCCGCCGTCGCGCCGAGGCCAGCGGCGTGACCCGGATCGAAGGACGTATCACCACCGTCGATCGCGATCCCGAGAACGGCCATGTCCGCGCGGTCCGCCTCGACGATGGATCCGCGGTCGACGGAGATTTGTTCATCGACTGCTCGGGCTTTCGCAGCCTGTTGCTCGGCAAGACCATGGGCGTCGAGTTCGAGGACTGGTCGCACTGGCTGCCCTGCGACCGCGCGATCGCCGTCCCGACCGAACCGACCACGTCCTTGCTGCCCTACACGCGGGCGACCGCCCGCGCGGCCGGCTGGCAATGGCGTATCCCGCTCCAGCACCGCACCGGCAACGGCCATGTCTATGCCAGCGAACACATGTCGGACGACGAGGCGAGCGCGCTGCTGCTCGCCAATCTCGATTCCAAGCCGACTGCGGATCCGCGACAACTTCGCTTCAAGGCAGGGCGGCGTACAAAGATGTGGGAGGGCAACGTCGTCGCGCTGGGCCTCGCCGGCGGCTTCCTCGAACCGCTCGAATCGACCAGCATTCACCTGATTCAGACCGGCATCTCGAAACTGTTCGGGTTGTTCCCGGACGCTGGCTTCGGCAATGTCGAGCGCAACGAATACAACCGACTGATGGGCGACGCCTACACCTCGGTTCGCGACTTCATCATCCTGCATTACCATGCCACCCGCCGCGACGACTCCACATTCTGGCGGCATGTCCGGACGATGCCGATCCCCGACAGCCTGACGCGCAAGCTCGCGCTGTTCCGTGAAAAGGGCCGCATCTTCCGCTACGATGACGAGCTGTTCGGCATTCCGAGCTGGGTGCAGGTGTTGCTTGGGCAGAACGTCACCCCGGTCGGCTATGATCCGATCGTGGATGCGTTGGATGCCGATCGGGTTGCCGACGCGCTGCGCGAGATGCGCGCTGCGACGTTGCGTGCCGCGAAAGCCCTGCCGGACCATGCGGAATTCGTTGCCCGGCACGCGCCGTTCGATCACCGCCCGGAATTTGCCAAATAATTTGGCTTTTTCGCTCGGGCGTGCTTTTTGCGGCCTGATTGTGCAGCCCGGCCAGAGATCCGGCTGCCAAAAAAGGGGATGACTGATGACCGAACGTTCGATCCGTATCTTTGGCGCTACTGCGTTCGCGTCGCTGCTCGCGTCTACCGCCGGCGCCCAGACAGCACCTCCTGCCCCGCTCCCCCCAGGCTATGCCAAGCGAGACCCCGTTCGGTCGGAATGGCCAGTGCAGCTTCGCCAGTCGCTGGGACAGGTCGCACCGCAGGACCCGGCTACACTCCCGCGCAGCCGTGCCCCCTTGTCGAAGCCCGTTGCCAAGCCCGTACCGCTTGGTCCGGCACTGGCGCAGCGCGCGCCCGGATTGTGGACCGTCGCCGGCTGGCGGCTCGCCGAAGCACCCAGCGTTCGGGCGAACGGTGCCGCAGTATCGCGCGTGGGCTACGACGCCAAATCCTGGTACGTCGCCACCGTGCCCGGCACCGTGCTGACCACCCTGGTCGACCGCGGCGTCTATCCCGATCCCGCCTTCGGGCTGGACAACATGGCGATCCCCGAGCGCCTCGCCCGCCAGGATTACTGGTACCGCACCGAAATCGAAGCGCCCGCCGAGACCGTCGGCAAGCATCTCGAACTGAACTTCAAGGGCGTGAATTACGCTGCCGAGATCTGGCTCAATGGCGCGCGTCTCGGCACGATGAAGGGCGCCTTCATCCGCGGCCGGTTCGACGTGACGGGCAAGCTCGCCCCCGGGCGCAATGTCATTGCCGTGAAGGTGTCGCCGCCGCCGCATCCCGGCCTTGCGCATGAGGAATCGATGACCGCAGGGGTAGGCGAGAACGGCGGCATGCAGATGCTCGACGGCCCGACCTTCGTCGCGACCGAGGGCTGGGACTGGATCCCGTCGATCCGCGACCGCAATACCGGTCTGTGGCAAGGCGTCGACCTGATCGCGACCGGCCCCGCCGCACTCGGCGATGCGCAGGTCGTCACGACCTTGCCCAATGCCGAAAACAGCGTCGCGAACGTCGAGATCACGGTCCCCGTCCGTAACCTGACCGACCAGCCCACAACGGCGATCGTCACTGCCAGGTTCGACGACGTGACGGTCAGCAAATCGGTCTCGCTCGCACCGCATGCGAGGGCCGACGTGACGATGGCGCCCGCCGAGTTTCCGGTACTCGCGGTGCGCAATCCGAAGCTCTGGTGGCCGAACGGCTACGGCGCGCCGGCGCTGCACGACCTGACGCTGACCAGCACGATCGGCGGCGCGGTGTCGGATACGAAGACGCTGCGCTTCGGCATGCGGCAGGTGACCTATGAGATTTCGCTGATGGACAAGACCGATACGCTGCGCCGCGTCGGAATCGACCTATCCAAGGCGCGCGCGCTGCACACGCAGATCGTCGACGGTACGCACCAAGGTATCCGCCAGACCGAGAATGGCTGGGCGGCGTCGCTCGTCCCCGGCGCCGAGACCTCGCCCGCGGTGACGGCGATCGCAGGCGATGCCGGGCTCGCGCCGTATCTGCTGATCAAGGTTAACGGCGTGCGGATTGCCGCGCGCGGCGGCAATATCGGCATGGACGACTTCATGAAGCGGACCGAGCGCGCGCGCCTGCTGCCGTTCTTCCGGCTGCATCAGGATGCGAACCTCAACATCATCCGCAACTGGGTCGGCCAGAATACCGAGGAAACCTTTTACGATCTCGCCGACGAACACGGGCTGATGATCCTCAACGATTTCTGGGAATCGACGCAGGATTACAATCTCGAGGCGCAGGACGTGCCGCTGTTCACCGCCAATGCCGAGGACGTGGTAAAACGGTTCCGCAACCACCCGTCGATCGTAGTCTGGTTCGGCCGCAACGAGGGCGTGCCGCAGCCGATCCTCAACGAGGCGCTGCAGAGGATCGTCAACCGTGACGACGGGACGCGGCTGTACATGGGCTCGTCGAACCGGGTGAATCTGCAGAACAGCGGGCCGTACAACTGGCGTCCCGAGGCGAGCTATTTCACCGAACACGCCAAGGGCTTTTCGGTCGAACTTGGTACGCCGAGCTTCCCTACACTAGAAGCGTGGACGCGCGCGCTGCCCAAGGCCGACCTGTGGCCGATCGGCGACACGTGGGCGTATCACGACTGGCACATGACCGGGAACGGCGCGGTCAAGACGTACATGGATGCGCTGGCGACGCGCTATGGTGAGGGCACCAGCCTGCCCGACTTCGAACGCAAGGCGCAGATGATGGAGTACGACTCCTACCGCGCGATCTTCGAAGGGTTCAACGCCGGGCTGTGGACCACCAACTCGGCGAGGATGCTGTGGATGACGCAGCCAGCTTGGCCATCGTCGGCGTGGCAAATCTTCTCGTCGGACTATGATACGCACGCCGCGTTCTATGGGACGAAGAAGGCGTCGGAGCCGGTCCACGTCCAGATGAACCTGCCCGATCACAAGGTGGTGCTGGTGAATAACGGCCCGGCGCTGGCTGGCGCGGTCGTGCATGCCAAGGTAACGTCGCTCGACAACCGCGTGCTTGCCGAGCAGCGTGCACCGTTGAGCGCGGGGGCGGGTCTGGTGGCGGACGCGTTCACGCTCGATCTTGGGCCGTTGCTGGCGAAGGGCATGGTGCTGGTGTCGCTCGACGTCACCGACGCGGCGGGCAAGATCGTCTCGCAGAACGTCTATTGGCAGGGTGCTGACGACGCCGCCTATCGGGGTATGACGATGATGGCCAAGGCCCGCGTCGCCGCCACCGCCTTCAGCCGCCGGGACGGCGACGAGATCGTGACGACGCTGGACCTGTCGAACACGGGCTCGGTCGCAGCACTCGCGACCAAGCTGACGGTGATTAACGGAGCCGGCACGCAAGTCCTACCCGCGTACTTCACCGATAACTACGTCTCGCTACTCCCCGGCACTCGTCGCCGCGTGGAAATCCGCTACCCCGCCTCCGCGACGAAGGGACGGACGACGGTCGCATTGCGCGGCTGGAACGTGACGCCGACCACTGTGAAGGTACAATGATGAAGACGCTTCTCGTCCTTGCGCTCCTGTGCACCGCCACCTCCGTATCGGCGCAAGACCGGCATCTGTTGTCGCCCGATGGGGCGATCGACGTGACGATCGGCCAGGATGCGGCTACCAAGGGTCCGACCTACGCCATCGCCTTTCACGGGCGGCCGGTGATCGGCACGTCGCCGCTGGGCCTTGCGTTCGAGAGCTACAAGAAGCTTGGCCCCGACACCGCGTCTACCGGTGCTGCGCGCACGAACGCCGATACACGCTATCGCTTGATTGCGGGCAAGACGTCGGCCGCGCGCGATCAGTATAACGAGCTGACGCTGGGGCTGACCGAGACCGGCGGCGCTCAACGCAAGCTCGATATCGTATTTCGCGCGTATGACGACGGCGTCGCGTTCCGCTACCGCCTGCCCGTCCAGCCCGGCTTCACCGACCTGCGGCTCGCGGGCGAACTGACCGAATTCGCCTTCCCAGCCGATTATCGTTGCTGGGGGCTCAACCTTGGCCGGTTCGATACCAGCCATGAAGGCGAATATGACTCGCTGAGCGCATCGCAGGTTCGCCCGCACAATTTGTTCGAGACGCCCGTCACCTGCCGCACCGGCACCGGCGACATCAGCTTCGCGCTGACCGAAGCGAATCTGCGCGATTATGCGGGTTCCTATCTCACCGGCCGCGAAACAGGCGCGCTTGGCTTTGCCACCCGCCTTACCCCGCGGCTCGATGATCCCGCGATCGCGGTGAAGACCGATGTCCGGACCACCGGGCTGACGACGCCATGGCGCGTGGTAATGCTCGGCGCCACGCCCGGCAAGCTGATCGAGTCGACGATCCTGACCAGCCTTAACCCCGCTCCCAAAGGTGACTTCTCGTGGGTGAAGCCGGGCAAGACCGCATGGGACTGGTGGAATGGCCCGACGCTGAAGGCGCTGCCCACCGCAGGCATGAACGACGCGACGATCAAAGCGTATATCGACTTCGCCGCCGCCAACGGGCTGCCTTACATGCTAATCGACGACGGTTGGTACATGAATAGCGGCGGCGGTCCGGTGGTGTATCAGGGCGCCGACATCATGACCACGGTCCCCGTGATCGACCTGCCCGGCCTCATCCGCTACGCGGCGGATCGAAAGGTCGGGCTGTGGCTGTGGGCGAACTGGCGCGTGCTCGATGCGAAAATGGACGCGGTGTTCGCGCGCTATGCGGTGATGGGTATCAAGGGCTTCAAGGTCGATTTCATGGACCGCAGCGACCAGCAGATCGTCGACTTCTACCAGCGAATTTTCACGGCAAGCGCGGCGCATCATCTGATGCTCGATCTGCACGGCGCTTATCATCCGACCGGCGCGACGCGAACCTGGCCGCAGTTCCTGACGCAGGAGGGCGTGCTCGGCGCGGAGTATAACAAATGGACGCGGCGCATCACAGCGCGGCACAACGTCACGTTGCCGTTCACGCGCGGGCTGGCGGGACCCTACGACTATACCCCCGGTGGTTTCCTCAACGCGACGCCCGCGACGTTCCGAATCGAACCGCAGACGCCGATGGTGCAAACCACGCGGGGACAGGCGCTTGCCATGTACGTCGTGTTCGACAGCCCGTTCATGGGCGTATCCGACAGCCCGGATAACTATGCGGGCGCGGCGGGATTTGATTTCATCCGTGCCGTGCCCGCAACTTGGGACGAAACCCACGTCGTGTCGGGCGAGATCGGCGAGCGGATCGTCACCGCGCGCCGGTCGGGCAAAGATTGGTATGTCGGCGCAATGACCAACGAGACGGCACGGACCGTAGACGTACCGCTCGATTTTCTTGGCAGTGGCCGCTTCACCGCGACAATATGGCAGGACGGTGCAAGCCCCACCGACGTCATTACGATCACGCGCGTTGTCACTGCACGCGATACGTTGACCCTGACACTCGCAGCATCGGGCGGCGGCGCGATCCGTCTCGTTCCGATCCAATAAGGACGCTCCGATGAAACCGACCCGCCTGCTGATTGCCGCACTCGCCTTCGCCGTAGCATTCCCTGCCCTCGCCGCCGACCCTACGCCCGAGCAGAAGGCACAATGGGCCAAGGAGGCCGAGGAGCGGCTGCACACCGACTGGGCGTATCTAGGCCGCTACCGCGATGCGAACGCAGCCCTACCTGCTCCCGTCAAAGGCCAGCCACGGATCGTGCTGATCGGCGACTCGATCACGCAGGGCTGGTTCGACCACGTGCCGGCGTTCTTCAAGGAAGGCCGGTTAGGTCGCGGCATCGGTGGCCAGACCACGCCGCAAATGCTTGTGCGCTTCCCCGCAGACGTTATCGATCTGAAGCCCGCGGTGGTACAGATCATGGCCGGCACAAACGATATCGCCTTGAATACCGGGCCGATGACCCCCGACGCAAGCAAGGCGAACATTCGCGCGATGACGGAACTCGCGCAGGCCAATGGTATCCGGGTGATCCTCGCCTCGATCCCGCCGGCAGACCAGTATCCTTGGCGTCCGGGGCTTGATACAGGCAGCAAGATCGTGGCGATGAACACGTGGCTCAAGGCCTATGCCGCGGCGACTGGTTCGACCTACGCGGATTACTGGTCCGCACTGGTTGCACCCGGCACCAACGGCATGCGCGCAGGCCTGTCGTCGGATCACGTTCATCCTACCCCCGCGGGCTATGCGGTGATGGCGCCGGTCGCCGATCGCGCATTCGCAGCAGCGCTGGCAAAGCCCGCGCCCACCCGCGCGATCATCGCGCGGTGATTCTGCTCGCTGGGCTGCTTGCCGCCACGATCGTTTCGACGCCTCAAGGTGCCCTGCGCGGCGAAGTGACGTCGGACGGCCGCCATCTGTTCCGCGGGATACCTTACGCTGCGCCTCCGATCGGCCCGCTACGCTGGAAACCGCCGCAACCGATGCGCCGCTGGCAGCGTCCGCGCGATGCGACCAAATCCGCACCGTCCTGCCCACAGGTAGATCGTGGCTGGAACACGCAGGCTGCAAATTCCGCGAGCGAAGACTGCCTTTACCTCGAAGTCGCGACGCCCGATCTTACGCCGCGCAAATCGCTGCCGGTGATGGTGTGGATTCACGGCGGATCCAACTATGCGGGTGGCGGCGCGGGTACGATCCAGTCCGGCTTGGTGCGCAACGGCGTCGTGCTTGTTAGCATGCAATACCGCCTCGGCGCGCTCGGATTCCTGTCGCATCCGGCGCTGACCCGCGAGGGGAGCGGTGCATCGGGCAACTACGGTCTAATGGATCAGCAAGCGGCGCTGCGATGGGTGCGCGCCAACATCGCGGCGTTCGGTGGTGACCCGACCAACGTCACCCTGTTCGGCGAAAGTGCCGGCGCGATGGACGTCGGCCTGCACCTGCTCAGTCCTGGATCGCGGGGGCTATTCGCCAAGGCGATCGAGGAGAGCGGGACGCCCGGCTTCGGGACGCCACCGCGCAGCCTGGCCGAAAACGAAGGCCTTGGCACATTGATCGCGGTCAAGGCGGGCATCCCACAGACCGCTGCCGCGCTGCGTGCGCTTCCCGTCGCCAAGCTCATCGAAGCCACCGAGGCTGTCGAGGTGCCAGGGCTCGCCGACAAGAGCTTCATCTGGCTTCAGGCGGTCGTTGATGGCCGCGTACTGACGGAGTCGCCCGCTGCGAGCTTAGTAAAGGGCGGCAACCCCGCCCCGCTGATCGTGGGTAGCAACGCCCGCGAACTGACGCTGCACGGTGGTGTCGCTCGCGCGGACGACGCGATCGCGGAAGCTTTTGGCAACAACGCCGCCATCGCTCGCAAGGTGTACGGCGTGGACACGATCCCCGTTGCCGATCCGCGGCTGGGTGATCTAGACCTGATCCTGTCCAATGACATCACCTTCCGTTGTCCGGTAACGACAATTGCCGCCGCTCGCACGCGCGCGGGTCAGCCGGTCTGGCAATACCAGTTCGATTACAGCGCGCCCGATGCCAAGCCCGTGACGCACGGCAGCGAAATTCGCTACGTGATGACGAGCGCGCACGATCTGGAGCCTGGGGCGCCGCCAATGCAGGCCTATTGGTTAGCCTTTGCGCGCACCGGCGATCCGAACGCTCCCGGACTGCCCGCGTGGAAGCGTTTTGATCTTGCAACCAAGAGTTATCTTGGCTTCGTGAACGGTGGCCCGCAGCCGGGGGCGGATCTACGCGGCGAAGTGTGCGGCTTGCGCAGCGCACCTTAGCGTCAAGCGGGCGCAGCGCAACGAAGCGTTGTTCTCCCGGGACGGTCGCAGCCCAGTGTGGGTCCCCGCCTTCGTGGGAAAACAAGTATCCATACAATAAAGTCTGAATTCGACTGGCGCTGAAATTTTGAATTCCTTCCGCTGCGCGTGTGGACTCCTTTAAAATGGCCAAAGCCGTGCCGCACCGCGGACACCGCTGCTGTCGCCCCACACCGCCTGGACGATCTTCGCATTCCAGGCGTCGGAAAAGGTATGTCGACGCACCGCATTGGGCAGCTGGGCGTAAATCTCGACCACGTTCGACATGCCGCCGCCGAGCACGAAACAGTCGGGATCGATCAGATTGGCGAGCAAGGCGATCGCACGGCCGAGGCGATCGACGTAGCGCTCCAGAGTTGCCGCCGCGTCGGGATCGCCGTCGCGCGCCGCCGCGATGATCGCCGCGCCTTCTAGCGCCTGGCCGGTGACGATCTCGTGATCGCGCCGAAATCCCGTTCCCGATACCCAGCTTTCCAGGCAACCGCGCTCGCCGCACCAGCATTCTGGCCCGGGATACTCAGACTCGTTCGGCCAAGGCAGCGGCACATGGCCCCATTCCCCGGCAATGCCATTCGCCCCTTCTATAATCCGCCCGTCGATCACGAGACCACCGCCACATCCGGTCCCTACGATGATTGCGAACGCCGAGCGCGCGCCGGCTGCCGCGCCGTCGACGGCTTCGGATAAGGCGAGGCAATTGGCGTCGTTCGCCATCCGCACGGGTCGGCCGATCGCGGTCTCCAGGTCTTCGCGGAACCGGCGTCCGTTCAGAAACAGCGAGTTGGCGTTGCGCATCAGTCCGGTTTGCGGGGAAATCGACCCTGGCGTACCGATACCGATCGATGCCACGGCACCGTTAGCCGCCCCGCCCGCTTCGACTTCGACCGCGTGGACAAGCGCGCGGACATCGCGCACCGCCGCGTCATAATCGCCTGGATTTGGCACCCTCAATCTGCTGAGGAAGCGCCCGTTGTCATCGAGCGCCGCCGCCTCAATTTTCGTGCCGCCGAAATCGATACCAATCTGGATCATCGTCCGTGTTTCCCTCTGCCCGATGTTGCGCGGCGGGAATCGGAGTGGAACGCGTACGCGTTATTCGACGCGGCGATTGCACTCGCTTGTCTCTTGCCTCTCCCATCACCGCCCTGCTGGGCTGTTGGGCTTAATCTACCTAGATTGTCGTATGTTTAAAGGTAAATTGCATTAATCGCTTCCAGACGTGTGGCCGACCTGCATGAGGATCGCTTCGGAGGGTAGGATGTGATCGAGGAACGGCAGGATTGCCGCACCGATCGCAGGGGCATCGTCAGACATCGTCGCGCGGACGACCCGCGCCGGAGACGGCAACCTTGAGTTGGCAAGCATGACATTCAATCGCTCGACGAGCGCATCGACGAGCGTCGCCGGCAGACGCCCGCCGATCAGCACTGCGCCGGGATCGATCAGGCAGCTGACCGCGATCAAAGGCTCGATCAGCGACTGCGCGGCGTCCTCGATCCAACGTTCGACAATTAACTCCACCGTGGCGTCTTCGCGGGTCAGCGCTTCGACTGTGTCGATCTCGCACCCGCCAGCGTGTAGCCTTGCATAGAGGGCAGACAACGATACGGTTTCCTGCACCGTCTGCCGTCCTGCGCGCCGTGTCATATCGGACATGAAGCCGATTTCACCACTACGTGCGCCAGCACCGCGAAAGTAGTTGCCGTCGATCACCATACCGCCGCCAAGGCCTGCGCTCACGAGCACATAAAAAAAGCTACTTAGAACCATGCCCGATCCGAACTGCGCTTCGCCTATCGCTGCCGCAGCCGCATCATTGTCGATATGCACGGGCCATGGTACGATTCCCCCGACCATCGCTCGGACGTCGACGTCGTTCCAGCTTTCATACGCGGACGGTCGATGGGGCAAGGTCACCCGGCCGAGATCGTCAGGCATCGCGACGCCAACGCCAAGCATGCGCCGCTCGTTGATCAGCTTCGATGCGCGGATGTCTGCAATCTGACGGCGTAGCCATCCGGCAACCACGTCAGGCATCGCGAACGCAGCTTCAAGCGTCGCACGCGTCAGCACGGAACCGGCTAGATCGAGCGATACGATTGTGATGTGATCTCGGTCGATGTTAATCCCGATAGAGAAGCCCCCAGCGGGATTAATCACAAGTTGGGAAGCTGGCTGTCCGCGCGGACCTTGTCGTCGCCCTGCCTCCCTGATCAGTCCGGCATCAAGCAACCTTCTCGCGATGTTCGCGATCGTTGGCGCCGTCAGTCCAGTAATCGCTGCCAGATTACTCCGGCTAGCTTCGCCGCTAACGCGGATGGCTTGTAGCACCGTACGCTGATTGTAGTCAGCCGCGCGCTCAAGATTAGTGCCGGACAGGCTTATACCCAAACGCGCCCCCCTATTTAAAAACCTCGGCTTTACATTTGAATGACTAGAATCCGGTGCGCTGTCATGTGTCGCCATGCCCTCGCGAGTTCCGCCCCTTTCATGTGGTCTTATACTGGTTACAACGTGCCAGCCTTGGCCGTTACTTGCAACGGGTTGCATCTTTTGGATGCTTTGGCAGCAACATCTGGCAGAAATAATGCCATCCACCGGCTAACGTCAAATCATCGTCGTCGGCAACCTGACCGGGAACGCCGAGACTGCGGCAACGCCCCCCCGGCGCGTGGACATTAAGGGTGATCATTAGGAAACGTAGGTTGTAGCATAGCGATCGTCGGTTGTGTGGTTTTGACGGGCGCGGCAAAGCCGGCACGGTGCTCATTTCGCATTCCGAAGCGCTTAAACTCGGCGGCACGCCGCAGTGGCGGTTCCGCGGCATCATATGGGTTGGCTTTACGGGAATGATGATACTTTCATTTGATCCACATCGATCCCGAGCAGCCGACAGATGCAGTATCTGCAATCGCGAATAATGGAATTTGCATTCGCTATTCGCTGTTGTCCGTTATATTCAGAGCAGGCCTTTCAGGCATCCTCTCCTTAATAACTTTCGGGGTCGCTTTGGCGGCCCTTTCTTTTTGCCTGCGTTTCCTTGACCCGCGACGCGCAGACGCTCGTCGAAAACCATAGGCGTAGGGTGGCCGATCGCCGCAGAGTAAGGCTCGTCGGCTCCGGGAGTAGTGCTTCCTTAGATTTCGGGAATGGTGGCCTTAACTTCGTCGACGATGGTTGTCGGCGCACGCCAGTCGCGCCGGCTTGCGGGCCATCGACTGATCCGACGGTTGTACCGTCACGCGTTGGCAAAATCACGGGACCACGCTGAGCGACATCGGTTACCGGCAGAGACCTCGCGCAGTTATACAATGGTAAGAGACATGACGCAGCGATGGTAGCGCCTGGTGCCCGAATCAACGAAATAGGCACCCTGATTCGCGATGGCGGGGCCTTCTATCTTCGCGGCGATGTCGGTAGGCGCTACGAGCTGAAGCTGCACCGTACCCCTAGCGACCGGGTTGAAAAACGCGTCCGGCTTATCGGCACATTGGTCGGACTAGATCTGGTAAACGCTGACGGCGTTGCCCTTGCTTAGCAGACTGACCACTCCTCCGGTTTAGTCGCCTTCCGCTGGGCGCAATTCTGATTCAACCCGACTCATTGGCGTTGCGTACAAATCACGAACAGGCATCATCCTGCTCATGGAACAGCGGATCATTCATGCTTGCGGTCATGAGCAGGCTCATTATCTCACTGGTTTTGACAGCCAGCAAGAACGCAAGGCCAAATGGCTGAAGACGACGAACTGTCGAGACTGCTTCGTTGTAGAAAAACGAGCTGAGGAAGCCGCTGCGGCAGCGTCAAGCAGCGCCGCAATCTCCCACCTCGATCTTCCACCCCTGACCGGCAGCGATCGGCAGATCAGCTGGGGAACGACGATCAGGACCAAGCGGCTCGCAGGACTGACCAACCTCTACAGCGACGCTGATTGTTACAAGTGCCTTTGGGTGACTGACGCCAAATGGTGGATCGATCACCGCGATTTGACGGACGTCGATCTGATGGCAGCAGCGACGCAGGCACCGGACATGCAAAGCACCCCGGCGGTCACAGCGTCGATTACGGATATGCCCAGGACAGCGTGACCATTTCGCCTGACGCCATCTTCACGGCGGTCGACGCCGTGAAGATGGCGTCATCGATAGCGCGAACCTGCCGAGATATTGCACGCAGAGACCCCTTCTCCATCTTCAATAGACCATTTCGAGAATGAACAAACGGGAACAGATTTTGGGAAACGGGTACGCCGAACTGATCTCAGCGCGAATGCCCGGACTACTGCCCCGCCCTACGTTCGTCTGTGGGAAAAGACGATTGTCTCAGTGGTGATAGATAATGCTATGCGTTCTGTGAACGGGCATTTTTGGGGGCAAGGATGAGCGGACGTGGCGCGGTAATACTAAGCTTCTTCGGTAGCGTATTTATAGCTCTGACGATGTATTGGCAGTGGCATGTCACAGGGATAGCACTGGCTTTACCGTTCATCGTCTTCGCGATCTTGGGTTCGCTCGCCGTATATGTCATCCGCTTGCCAGGAGGCGGCGATGCTCTTTCAAAGAAGACCCAAAGGGTCATCATGTGGAGCAGCATGGCCGAAGGTCTTGGCATCTTCATCGGTATTAACATCGTAATCAATCTGCATCGTCCGGAATGGCAGCTACCGGTGATGGCACTGGTAGTTGGACTGCATTTCCTGCCCATCGCATTGTCTGCGTCATCTCGGGGCTTCTATGTACTCGGGGCGACAATGATCGCTTCGGCCGCCGTTGGTTTCGTTGTCGCCGCACCTGCGGGGGGCAAGATTGCTGGGATCGCGGCTGCGGCAATTCTCTGGACTGCAGCGTGTCTTGGTGTGGCGCAAGACCTACGATCAAAAAAGGTTTGTCATCCGGCTTTCCAAAGGCCGTAGACACTGAACGTGTCCACCTTCGGGCTAACGCCAGCTAACCTCAATTGCCATAGGGCGTTGCGGAATGGTGTGCGGTATGGCTTCTGATCGGCAAAGGGAAAGTCTCGATTGAGCATCCTGATGGGAAAGCGCCGGTCGTCTGAACCGCGACTTTTGGTTAAGAAACGTCGGATCGGCCGTTACGCAATTTGCGTCGGGATTAGGATAGGCTCATGCCTACCTTCCAAGCAGCCGGCTGCCGCTGTGTCGTTCAAGCGGGAAGCCCAGAAGGAAAGGATCTGCCCCTCCACCGGGCGATCGTCGGCTGTATACGCGGCAAACTCGGACAGGGTGCGCGCGAGTTCGGCGCCTGTGATTACGCGTTCGCGTTCCAGTATTGTGGCCAGCAGCGCGAGCCAGTCGCCATGTGCCTGCACCAGCGCTTCGATCTGAAGCATTCCCGAACCACTGTTCGAGAAATCCTTCGAAGGGCTTTGGCGCCGGCGGAACCTCGTGAGCAAACTTTTGATCAAGGACATGGCGCGCGTTCCATCAACCGCCGGTAGCCGGGACGGTTGAACACGCGGCAACACTGGTAACCACGCCCCACGTATTCCCCGCACCGACAAGCGGTAGCAAGGTCATGTATCTTGCGGGCCGCACGACGGAAGTCGGGGACCCAGCATTCGACCGCACTTGCGGGCCAAGGATGGTGTTCAAGCCACGCCGCTATGGTACAAGGCTCAGGCGAAAACACGCTGTCATTGCAAAACTAAGCGGACCGCAGCATCCTGGAAGCAGGCATCGCGCTCGTCGACGGAGCAATATGGCGGACGGCGCGCTCGTCGCTCGATCGGGGCGCGGGAGATCGCCCCGGCGATCAGCGTATCAATCGCCATGCTTTACCAGCAAGTTCCGGCATCCGAGCACGAAGCGATCCGGGATCGGTATTTGAAATGGACACAGATACACAGTTAGCGTCGGCAGGCTCGCTGAGGCGTCCCCAAGCACCTGTTTGTCACACACGCGTGACGGGAACCGGGTTTTCCGTACTTTCGACCGCTGAAGGGCAATAAATGATGGAAAGGCGACAGTCCGCTTTCGGGAAGAGGATGGTGATTGGCCGACGTTCCTGGCGGGCTGCCGCCTTTCCCAAAAACGATCACAAAACGAGAAATTCTAGCGCTGGCTGCACTTCAAATCGATTGTACTCCGGTCAAGGGCACTGAGCGTTGCCCCGACCTTTGCGGTCTCATCATCCCAGCAACGCTGTTTAGGCTTGCGTTCGTCTCTTTGCTGAACAGGAACGACGTAAACGGGATACGGCAAGACAGACGCAACAGTCGCATGCGCGGATGGCGCAGCCTGTTGAAACGACGTGCCGAGTTTCGAACTGTTCTGCGCTTGGGGCGCTGCGACCACAAGCAGCCCAAGGATGATTATCGCTGCCACGTATATGCTCCAACCGTCTGCATATTTTCTTCCGTCCATTAGCTCTATTATTCATGCTGAGTGGCGATCGCAGTTGATCGCTACGCTGGTCTTGGCTTCAGCCTGCGTCGAAAGTGAGAAAGCGGCGAGGCGTCGTGGGCCCTGGAACGTGCCCGGTCCGTCGCGTTCGAGCGACGTTTGAACCTTGTGATGTGGATTTGATAGACGGGCCCCGTCAGGAGTCATCGCAGACATGGAGCCGAATCATTCCGGGTTGCGAGTATTTTCACGAGCATGCTGACGAACGAACCGGGCAAACGTCCTGCCCAACGGACGCCTCCAACACCGACGCCGGGTGTAAGCACACCGGATCGCGTTGCTCTGCTGACCGATCGTCAGCGGTCTTATCTCCGCCTGGTGCTTCAGAACCGCAGCTCGAAGGAGATCGCGGCGGCCACGGGTAGCAGCCACCGGGCGGTCGATAAGCAGCTGTTAAAGGCAAATAATATCCTCGGCGTGCCGACCCGTTATGATGCCGCGCGGCTCCTGGCGGAGTACGACGGAGGGGTAGAGCCTTTACCCCCTGCAAACGACCTACCTTCCGCGCCACCAACTTTACCGCTTCCCCTCCCGTTGCCGACCGCTGGGGCGGCAGCGAATATGCTCACCTGGAAGCAGGTTGCCTTCTGGACCGCGATCATCTCGATCGTGACCCCCTTGGGCCTAACTGCGGCCGGCATGGCGATCGTAACGCTGCTTCTCCTGCTTGGATTGAAACCACTGTGATGGGCGCTCGGTGCCCAAGGAGGCCTTATGCAATCACTTTCCGACACAAGCCGGATCGTCGCGGACGACCTGCGCCGAGCGGAGCGATCGATCACTCTAGCCACACGTGATACGGCGCAATTTCTACTGACCATACTCGAGGCGACGGAGGCCCACAGCTTATCTGCCGCGATGACGCAGCAAACGGTAAAGGCGACGGTCGCGGCACTGTCGGCCCTCGTTGATGGTCAGGATCAGCTGGCAATGCGAGCACATCTGTCTGTCGAGAAGGTCGGTCGCCAACTGGGCCTGACAGAAACGAACTGGGGCGAGAACTTGCCGAAGCCGCCATCTGTTTCGATCAAGGAGATCGACGTTCCGCGGATTGCGGAGGCTACGTCACCGCGGGGGTAACGGCGGGTAGGCCGCGAGAAATCCTATGAGCGCCCAGATAATCCTCGCGGTCATCTTTAACGTCGTCATGTTCGGCGTGCTGCTCTTCGCGGCACTCAGAGGGGGCAGGCCGGAACGATTGGGGGCGCTCATCAACATGGCGGGGTTCGCCACCACTACTGCTATTCGATTGATCGCGGCGAAAGAAGGCTGGGCCCCGGGTGAGG
>NZ_JPDP02000045.1:0-24211 GCF_000732685.2 Sphingomonas sp. STIS6.2 | reverse complement strand
TGGGGGAGATTGCGGGGAGTCGTGCCGCAATGCAGCCGTTCGTCCCGAGTAGTGATCGAGCTTGTCGAAAGCGCGTGACGAGGGACAGGCCCGGATCACTCCGCCCGCCCGACCTCCTCGACACTCCCGGCAAACGCCTCGAAGTCCTTCGCCTCGCTGAAGTCGCGGTACACGCTAGCGAACCGGATATACGCGACCGAATCGAGCCCCTTGAGCCCGTCCATCACCATCTCGCCAATCCGCTTCGACGTGACGTCGTTCTCGCCGAGCGTCTCGAGCCGGCGCTGGATCCCGCTGACGAGCTTGTCGATCCGTCCCGGCTCGATCGCGCGTTTGCGCGTCGCGATCGAGAGCGAGCGGAGCAGCTTCTCGCGGTCGAACGGCTCCCTGCGCCCCTCGCTCTTCAGCACGAACAGTTCGCGCAGCTGGATGCGCTCGAACGTCGTGAAACGCGCGGCGCAGCCTTCGCACTGGCGCCGGCGCCGGATCGCCGCCCCGTCTTCGGTGGGGCGGCTGTCCTTGACCTGGCTGTCTTCATGTCCGCAAAAGGGGCAGCGCATTCAGACCTTCTTCTTGCCCTTGTAATAGGCATAGCCCGCGCCCGCGAGCGCGCCGAAGATCGGGCCGATGACCGGTACCGGGATCGCGACGACCGCGCCGAGTGCGCTCCACTTGGCCATGCTCTTGCCGAGGCCGGGGGTCGCCTTGATGTCGTTCTGGATGTCATCGATCTTCGACATGCTCGTTATCCTTGATAGATGGGGAAGCGCGCGCACAGCGTGCGAACACGTGCCCGAACGTCCGCCTCGACCTGCGGGTCCCCATGCTCGCCCTTTTTCGCGAGCCCGTCCAGCACGTCGGCGACCATGTTGCCGATCTCGCGGAATTCGGCCGGGCCGAAGCCGCGCGTCGTGCCGGCAGGGGTGCCGACGCGGATGCCGCTGGTCTTCATCGGCGGGAGCGGGTCGTTGGGGATGCCGTTCTTGTTGCAGGTGATGCCTGCACGCTCGAGCGCCTCGTCCGCATCGCGACCGGTGATGCCGAGCGGGGTGAGGTCGATCAGCGCGAGATGCGTGTCGGTGCCGCCCGAGACGACGTCCGAGCCGCGCTCCTTGAGCGTCGCGGCGAGCACCTTCGCATTCTCGACGACCGCGGCGATATAGCTCTTGAAGTCGGGCTGGAGCGCCTCGCCGAACGCGACCGCCTTGGCTGCGATCACGTGCATCAGCGGCCCGCCCTGGAGCCCGGGGAACACCGCCGAGTTGATCTTCTTCGCTACGCCCTCGTCATTCGTCATGATCATGCCGCCGCGCGGACCGCGCAGCGTCTTGTGCGTGGTGGTGGTCACGACATGCGCATGACCGAACGGCGTCGGGTGAAGCCCCGCCGCGACGATGCCCGCGAAATGCGCCATGTCGACCATGAAATAGGCGCCAACCTTGTCCGCGATGGCGCGGAAGCGGGCGAAGTCGATGACGCGCGGATAGGCCGAGCCGCCCGCGATGATCAGCTTCGGCTGATGCTCGACCGCCAGCGCCTCGACCTGGTCATAGTCGATCAGGTGCGTGGTGGCGTCGACGCCGTACTGAATCGCGTTGAACCACTTGCCCGACTGGGCGGGCTTGGCGCCGTGGGTCAGGTGGCCGCCGGCGTCGAGGCTCATGCCGAGGATCGTGTCGCCGGGCTTGACCAAAGCGAGCATCACCGCGCCGTTCGCCTGCGCGCCCGAATGCGGCTGGACGTTGACGAAGCCGCAGCCGAAGATCTGCTTGGCGCGCTCGATCGCGAGCGTCTCGACCGTGTCCGACGGCGCGCAGCCCTGGTAATAGCGCTTGCCCGGATAGCCTTCCGCATATTTGTTGGTGAAGACCGAGCCCTGCGCCTCGAGCACTGCCTTGGAGACGATGTTCTCGGATGCGATCAGCTCGATCTGGGTCTGCTCGCGCTCGAGCTCCGCCTCGACGCCGGCGAAGACGGCGGCATCGGCATCGGCGAGGCCGCGGGTGAAGAAGCCGTCCGGCTGGACGTCATGGAGCGTATTGGGCTGGGTGCTCATGCGGGGACCTTTGCGTAAGTCCGGTCGGCGGCGGAAAGCTTGTCGACACGGTGTTGATGACGGCCGCCGGCGAAATCGGCGGACAGGAAGGCTTCGACGCACGCTTTTGCCATTTCCTCGCCGATCAGGCGGGCGCCCATCGCGATGGCATTGGCGTCGTTGTGGATGCGCGCGAGGCTCGCCGACAGCGGCTCGGAGACGAGCGCGCAGCGGCAGGCCGGGTTGCGGTTCGCGGCGATCGAGATGCCGATGCCCGAGCCGCACAGCGCGATGCCGCGCTCGGCGCGACCGTCCTCGATCGCGGCGGCCAGCGCATAGCCGTAATCGGGATAATCGACGCTCGCGGTGCCCTCGGGCCCGAGATCGAGCACGTCGTGCCCGGCCTCGCGCAGCCACGCGGTCAGCACCGCTTTCAACGAAACGGCGGCGTGGTCGGACGCGATGGCGATGCGCACCTGGCGTATTCCTGTGATCGGGATCGGGTGCCCAGCCCTTTACCGAGCCGAGCCGGGATTTGCCACACCTGTTCGCGAAGGCGGCGCATAGAGCCTGACGATCCCCCGCCGCCAGGGGGAGGATTGCAATGACCGCCCCGCCGCCTGCAAAGAGATCCCCATTAAAGCTCTCGCCCTAACCGCCGCCCTTGCCGCCTTCGCCCTCGCCGCCTGTTCCGGACCGGCGCCCGAGACGCGCGGTGACGCGAGCATGACGTCGGCGGGCGCGACCGAGACGACGCGCCCCGAAAAGGTCGTCGCAGAACCGACGCGCGACCTGTCGGGGCGGTGGATCGGCGTCGAGGGCATGGTCCTCGACGTGACGCCGGCGGGCGAACCGGGGCAGTTCCGGCTCGCGATGCAGTGGGATCTCGACCACAAGGGAGTGTTCGACGCGCGCGCGGTCGGCGACACGATCGTCTTCACGCGCGACGGCGTGCGCGAGATCCTGCGGCCGACGAACGGCGACGCGACGGGTCTGAAATATCTGGCCGGCAAGACCGACTGCCTGACGGTCAAGACGGGCGAAGGCTATTGTCGCCGCGGATCAACGCGCTAGTGTCGGCCGCGTGACCCTGTCCAAGCCCCAGGCGGATGCCGCCCGCGCCCATCTCTCGAGTGTCCTGATCCGGACCGGCGAGGAAGACCGTGACGCCTTTCGCGAGCTCTATGCGCTGACCCAGGCGAAGCTTTTCGGGATCACCCTGCGTATCTGTGGCAATGCTCAAGCCGCGGAGGATGTGCTGCACGACGTCTATCTCACGATCTGGAAGCGCGCCGGCGGCTGGGAACCCGGTCGTGCGAGCCCGATCACCTGGCTGGCGACGATCGCACGCAACCGGGCGATCGACTGGCAGCGCGCACAGGGCGTCCGCCGCGCCTCGCCGATCGACGATGCGCCGGACATTGCCGACCCGCAGCCGAGCGCCGAGGCGCTGCTGCTCGACGACGAGGCGACGCGGCGGTTGCACGCCTGTCTCGATGGTCTGGAGCAGCAGCAGCGCGACGTGATCCGGACCGCGTTCTTCGATGGCGTGACCTATGCCGAGCTCGCGCTGCGTCGCGCGGTGCCGCTCGGGACGATGAAGAGCTGGGTGCGGCGCGGGCTGGCCCGATTGAAGGATTGCCTCGGTGGCTGATCGTGATCCGCTTGCGGGCGAATTCGCCCTGGGCCTGCTCGAGGGCGACGAGCGGGCCGCGGCGGTGCGCCGCCTGCTCGCCGAACCCGGTTTCGCCGCCGATGTCGAATGGTGGCGCACGCAGTTCGCGGCGCTGTTCGACCTGTGGCCCGAGCATGACGCGCCACCGCAGCTCGCGGCGCGGGTCGAGACGAGTCTCGATGCCCTCACCCGCCAATCGGGTCGCGCGGCCGACGGCGTGAGCACGCTCCGCAGCGGGGCGCGGTCGCCCTGGCCGTGGCTCGCGGCGGCGAGCAGCGCGGTCGCCGCCTGTCTGCTGCTGTTCATCGCGGTCGAGCCGCGGTCGGCGCCACCGGTGTCGCAGCCGATCCCGGCGGCGCGGCCGAGCAGCGTGCTGGTCGCGATGCTGGGCGATGCCAAGTCGCCCGTTGCCGCGGTCTACGACCCTGCGACCGGGGCGCTGCGCGTCGCGGCCGGGCCGGGGGTGCCCGATGCGCGTGTCGCGCAGCTCTGGGTGATCGGCGGCGACGGCGTGCCGCATTCGCTCGGGCTGCTCGCCGCACGGCCGACGGTGCTGGCGCCGCGGGGCGCGGATCGCGGCCGGATCGCGCCGGGCGCGACGCTGGCGATCTCGATCGAACCGCTGGGCGGCTCGCCGACCGGGCTGCCGACCGGGCCGGTCGTCGCGACCGGCGTGGTCGCGCGCGTCTGATGACACCCGCGCCCGCGCCCTCCGGTGGCATTCCGCCGATCGCGCGGCTGCTCGGGCTGTCGGGGCTGTTGCCGCAGATCGGCGCGGTCGCGCTGCTGCTCGGAAACGACCCTGCGAGCCGGTTTTCCGCGCTGGCGGTTGCCTATGCCTATGCCGCGCTGATCCTCAGCTTTCTCGGCGGGCTCTGGTGGGGGCTGGCCGCGCGCACCGAGGGCGCGCCGCGCTGGCTGTGGTTCGCGAGCGTAGCACCGTCGCTGATCGCGCTGGTGACCGCCTGGCCGTGGATGGTCGGGCTGCGCTGGCCGGGGCCGTCGCTGGTGGTGCTCGGGATCAGCCTGATCGGCGCGCTGCTCGTTGACCGCGCGCTGGTCCGCGCCGGCATCGCGCCGCCGGGGTGGATGGCGCTGCGCGTGCCGCTGTCGCTGGGGCTCGGTGTCCTGACCCTCGCGGCGGCGGCACTATAGGCAGGTCCGGCTCAGGCCGCCTTGCGCAGGTCCAGACGGCTCCAGATCTCGACCAGCGCGTCGGTCAGTTCACGCATCATCGCCTCGGTATGCGCGGGGCCGGGCGTGAAGCGCAGCCGCTCGGTGCCGCGCGGCACGGTCGGATAGTTGATCGGCTGGACGTACACACCGTATTCGGCGAGCAGCACGTCGCTGATCTTCTTCGCCTTGACCGGATCGCCGACCATCAGCGGCACGATATGCGTGTCGCCGATCATCACCGGCAGCCCGGCATCCTTCAGCATCGCCTTCAGCATCGCCGCCGACGCCTGCTGCCCGTCGCGCTCGACGCTCGACGCCTTCAGATGCCGGACGCTGGCGAGCACGCCCGCGACGAGCACCGGAGACAGCGAGGTCGTGAAGATGAACCCCGGCGCATAGCTGCGGATGACGTCGACGATCGTGCGATCGGCGGCGATATAGCCCCCCATCACGCCGAACGCCTTGCCGAGCGTGCCCTCGAGGATCGTGATCCGGTGCGCGACCTGATCACGTTCGGAAATGCCGCCGCCGCGCGCGCCGTACATCCCGACCGCATGGACTTCGTCGCAATAGGTCAGCGCGTTGTAGCGATCGGCGAGATCGCAGATCGCCGAGATCGGCGCGATGTCGCCTTCCATCGAATAGACGCTCTCGAACGCGATCAGCTTCGGCGCGCTCGGATCCTCGGCGGCGAGCAGCTCCTCAAGATGCGCGAGGTCGTTGTGCCGGAACACGCGCTTCTCGCAGCCCGAATTGCGGATTCCCGCGATCATCGACGCGTGGTTCAACTCGTCCGAAAAGATGATGCAGCCCGGCAGGACCTTGGCGAGCGTCGCCAGCGTCGCCTCGTTCGAGACATAGCCGCTGGTGAACAGCAACGCCGCTTCCTTGCCGTGCAGGTCGGCGAGTTCGCCCTCGAGGTCGACATGGTAATGCGTGTTGCCGCCGATGTTGCGCGTGCCGCCCGAGCCCGCACCGACATCGTGCAGCGCCTCTTCCATCGCCGCGATCACCTTGGGGTGCTGACCCATGGCGAGATAATCGTTCGAGCACCAGACGGTGATCGGCTTCGGGCCGTTATGTCCGGCGAAGCAGCGCGCGTTCGGAAACGCGCCCTTGTTGCGCAGGATATCGATGAAGACGCGGTAGCGGCCCTCGGCATGGAGGCGGTCGATCGCCTGCGTGAAGACGCGCGAATAATCGACTCGTGGGCCCGCAATGCCGTCGGCCGTCGTGGAGACATCCGTAATCATGACCTGGGGCACTACGCCTCGCTTTCCGTCTAATCCAGCGCAATACCGTTGTTACGGTGATCGCTTTCCTCGTCCTTGTAGAACATTGCCATGCTGCGCGCATGACGCAAGCGGGCATATTGTCCCAAGCCTTGCGTCAGAGCTGCTCCATCCGGGTGAACCCGTGCCGGGCGAGTGCGGGGGCGAGCGCCTGTTCGTCGGGGCCGAGTCGCGTGAAGACCGCGACCCCTTCGCCGCCACCGGCCCAAGACTCCCCTTGCATCAGGTGGACGATCCGGCGCGCGATGCCGGGGCCGCCATCGACGAAGCGGATGTCCCGCGTCCCGGCCGCGGCGGCCAGTTCGGGGGCGACCAGCGGAAAATGCGTGCAGGCGTTGACGATCACGTCGATCGCCTCGCCGCCGGGTTGCGCGAACAGGCCGTCGAGGACGGCGGCATAGCGGTCGGGCGCGATCGTACGGCCGTGGAGCTTGGCCTCCGCCATCTCGACCAGCGCCGCCGAGCCGTGGCGCAGGACGGTGCAGTCGGCCGCGAACCGCGCCGCAAGATCGTCGACATAGGCCTGGCGCACCGTCGCCTCGGTCCCCAGCACGCCGATCGTCCGCGTCACCGAGAGCGCGGCGGCGGGCTTGATCGCTGGGACCGTTCCGACCACCGGCAGATCAAGCGCCGCGCGCACCACCGGCAGCGCGATCGTCGACGCGGTGTTGCACGCGATCACGATCAGCCGCGGCCGGTAGCGCTCCGCCAGCCGCCCGAGCAGCACCGGCACGCGCGCGGCGATCTCCGCCTCGCTCTTGGTGCCATAGGGAAAGCCGGCCGAGTCGGCGGCATAGACGAACGGCGCGTCCGGCAAGGCAGCGCGCGCGGGGCCGACGATCGACAAGCCGCCGACGCCGGAATCGAAGAACAGGATGGGGCGAACGTCCATCACCGCGCCTTAGGCGGTATCGGTGGCGGGTGACAGCCTGGCGGGAGGGCCGAAGGTTGGCAGGGGTGTCGCCCGTCGCCCGCACGGCGCTTCCGCCGCCCGCGCCTTACGGTATCCGCCCCCCCTTCTTCCGTCATCCTGACGAAAGTCAGGATCCAGAGTTGCGAGCGTCGTCCTACCTGGCCCTGGATCCTGACTTTCGTCAGGATGACGGGGTGGAGGTGTCCGGGCGCGCGCCCCAACGCCCACGGACGCGGGATTTGCCGTCCGCCGCGGGTCGTTTATAGCGGGGCGGAACGGGGGAGCTTTCTTGCAGACGGACATATTCTGGGTCGCGCCGACGCTGTCGCTGGCGCTCAGCTACCTGCTGGGGTCGATCCCGTTCGGCGTCATCCTGACGCGGCTGGGCGGCGCGGGCGATCTGCGAACGATCGGATCGGGCAATATCGGCGCGACCAACGTGCTGCGGACCGGGCGCAAGGGCCTCGCCGCGGCGACGCTGCTGCTCGACATGGCCAAGGGTCTGGTCGCGGTGCTGCTGGTCGCGCATCTGTTTCCCGGCAACGCGCTGCTCGCGGCGGCCGGCGCCTTTATCGGCCATTGCTATCCGGTCTGGCTGCGGTTCCGCGGCGGCAAGGGCGTTGCGACGCTGATGGGAATCGTCGTCGCGCTCCACTGGCCGCTCGGGCTGGTCTATGCGGTGGTGTGGCTCGGCCTGCTCGGCACGCTGCGGATCTCGTCAGTCGCGGGCATCGCCGCGGCGTTCAGCGCACCGCTCGCCGCCGCGCTGTTCGGGCGCATGGACCTAGGCCTGCTGCTCCTCGCGCTCGCGCTGATCGTCGGGTGGAAGCACCGTGAGAACGTGCAGCGGCTGCTCGCCGGGACCGAGCCGCGGATCGGTGGCACCAGCCGGCCGCGCGGTGGCTGACACCGCGGTCGCCAGACTTCGGCTCATCCGTACGACCGGGATCGGACCGGTCACCTATCGCCAGCTGATCGCGTGCTTCGGCAGCGCGCAGGCCGCGATCGACGCGCTGCCGACGCTGGCCGCACGCGGCGGCGGGCGCGTCCCTCGGGTCGCGGACCGGACGCTGGTCGACCGCGAGATGGCGGCGACGGCGCGGCTCGGCGCCCGCTACCTCTTTGTCGACGACCCCGATTACCCCCGCCTGCTGGCCGAGACCGAGACCGCGCCGCCGGTGCTGATCCTGCGCGGCGACATCGCGCATGCGACCCGGCCGTGCATCGCGATGGTCGGCGCGCGCAACGCCTCTGCCGCCGCGTGCCGCTTCGCGCGCGAACTCGCGCATGCGCTCGCCGAGGCGGGCACCACCGTGGTGTCGGGCGTCGCCCGCGGCATCGACACTGCCGCGCATGTCGGTGCGCTCGGGAAGAACGGGACGGGGACCGGATCCGGCGGCACGATCGGCGTGATCGCGAGCGGTATCGACATCGCCTATCCGCCCGACAACGCCGCACTGCAGGACGCGATCGCCACGCACGGGCTGTTGCTCGCCGAACAGCCGCCCGGGACCGAACCCAAGGCGCGCAACTTCCCGTCGCGCAACCGCATCATCGCAGGGCTCTCGATCGGGACGGTGGTGGTCGAGGCGGTGCCCAAATCGGGCTCGCTGATCACCGCGCGGCTCGCCGCCGAGCAGGGACGCGAAGTGATGGCGGTGCCCGGCAGCCCGCTCGATCCGCGCGCGCAGGGGTGCAACCTGCTGATCCGCGAGGGGGCGACGCTGGTCCAGTCGGCGGCGGACATTCTGGAACAGATCCGCCCGTTCGACAGCCGCTCGGTCCGCTCGCCCGTCGACGCCTATACCGGGCAGGACACCGGCGGTGGGTATCCGGACGATGCGAGCGAGGCCGACCGGCGCGCGGTCGCCGACCTGCTCGGCCCCGTCCCCGTCGGGATCGACGAACTCGTCCGCCAGTCGCACCGGGCGCCCGCGATCGTCCAGCTGATCCTGCTCGAGCTCGAACTGGCCGGCCGGCTGGAACGGCATGCGGGCGGGCGCGTCAGCCTGATCTGGGCCGGGTCCGCCGGCTAGGCGCGCCGCCGGTGGTCGCGAGTGCCAGCGCGATCGCCGCACGCTGTTTCCGGGCGAGCGCGTCCGCATCGTCGCAGGCCCGCTCGATCGTCGCGATCAATCCGTCGAGCTCGCGCTGGTCGTCCTCGATCAGGAGCGGCGTGGTCGTGCGCAGCGCGGCCCGGCGCAGCGTCGCGATCCGTCGCGCCAACACCGCGCATTTGCGTTGCGCGAGGACGAGTGCCGCGGGGGTCATGCGACGCCCGCCGGATCCACCCGGACAGTGATCGACGCCGCTGCGCGGCAAGACGCGCTTTCCCGGTCGGGGGCAGTACAGCGCGGCAGAGGGCCCTGATATGTCATGCAATCCGCCGAAATGAGCGCCGATCGATGCGATCTTACACCAACAATTAACCTGATTTGGATCAACTATCCAGCATATGCTCTATCGACATCACTTCGACCAGTCCCGGGCGGGGACGCCATCCGGTCTGCACGATGCGCGCCCGCGATCGCGCACCGCGATGCCGCCACCGCGCCCGCCCTGCCTCTGACAAACGGGCGCGCGCGCCCTATCTGGCGCATTCATGCCGACCAAGCGCCTGCTTGACGGCACCACCCGAACGCCGTCACCCTCGTACGCGTACACGTAAGGATCCCGGTTTCCCCATGCAGCTTGTCATCGTCGAATCGCCTGCCAAGGCCAAAACCATCGAGAAGTATCTCGGCAGCGACTATCGCGTGCTGGCCAGCTACGGCCATGTCCGCGACCTGCCGCCCAAGGACGGCTCGGTGGATCCCGACGACCAGTTCGCGATGACGTGGGAGAATTACGCCGACAAGTCGAAGCAGCTCAAAGCGATCACCGACCTCGCCAAGACTGCCGACCGCCTGATCCTCGCGACCGATCCGGATCGCGAGGGCGAGGCGATTTCGTGGCATGTTCGCGAAGTGCTGCGTGCGCGGAAAGCACTGCCGAAGGAGGTCGAGCGCGTCACCTTCAACGCGATCACCAAGGCGACCGTCACCGAGGCGATGAAGAACCCGCGCGAGCTCGACGACGATCTGATCGATGCGTACCGCGCCCGCCGTGCGCTCGATTATCTGGTCGGCTTCACGCTTTCGCCGGTGCTGTGGCGCAAGCTGCCCGGCGCCAAGTCCGCCGGCCGCGTCCAGTCGGTCTCGCTGCGCCTGATCGTCCAGCGCGAGCGTGAGATCGACGTCTTCAAGCCGCAGGAATATTGGTCGGTGACGGCCGAGATGGAGCATGACGGCACCGCGTTCCAGGCGCGCCTGACGCAGTTCGAGGGCAACAAGCTCGACCGCCTGTCGATCGGCAACGAAGGCGACGCGCTGCGTGCCAAGCAGGCGGTGCTCGACGGCAATTTCTCGGTCCAGACGGTCGAGACCAAGCCCGCCACGCGCAACCCGCCGCCGCCGTTCACGACCTCGACGCTGCAGCAGGAGGCGTCGCGCAAGCTCGGCTTCTCCGCCGATCACACGATGCGGATCGCGCAAGGGCTCTACGAGGACGGCGCGATCACCTATATGCGTACCGACGGCGTGCAGATGGACGGCAGCGCGATTTCAGCCGCGCGCCTCGCGGTCGCGAACCGCTTCGACGCGAGCTACGTCCCCGACAAGCCGCGCCAGTACCAGTCGAAGGCGAAGAACGCGCAGGAAGCGCATGAGGCGATCCGCCCGACCGATTTCGGCAAGGACAAGGCCGGCGGCGGCGATCATGCGCGGCTGTACGACCTGATCTTCAAGCGCGCGCTCGCCAGCCAGATGGCGTCGGCCCGCATGGAGCGCACCACGGTCGAGATGGCCGACGGCACGGGTCGCAACATCCTGCGCGCCACCGGTCAGGTCGTGCTCTTCCCCGGCTATCTCGCCTTGTACGAGGAAGGCGCCGACGACACGCAGGACGAGGACGCGCGCCGCCTGCCGCGGATGAAGGAGGGCGATGCGCCGGCCAAGAAGAAGGTCGACGCCGAGCAGCACTTCACCCAGCCGCCGCCGCGCTTCTCGGAGGCCAGCCTCGTCAAGCGGATGGAGGAGCTGGGCATCGGTCGCCCGTCCACCTATGCGTCGATCATCAAGACGCTGAAGGACCGTGCGTACGTCCGGATCGAGAAGAACCGCTTCTTCGCCGAGGAGAGCGGACGCCTCGTGACGGCGTTCCTCGAGCGCTTCTTCGAGAAATATGTCGGTTACGACTATACCGCGGAACTCGAGGAGGAACTCGACGACGTGTCGGGCGGTCGCGCGCAATGGCAGTCGGTGCTCGACGCGTTCTGGCGCGATTTCAAGCCGCGCACCAACGAGGTGATGGAGCAGCAGCCCAGCGCGATCACCGCCGAGCTCGACACCTTCCTCGCGCCCTACCTGTTCCCCGCCAAGGCGGACGGCGGCGATCCGCGGCTCTGCCCGAATTGCGGCGAGGGGCAGCTCGCGCTGCGTGGCGGCAAGTTCGGCGCGTTCATCGCCTGCTCCAACTATCCCGAGTGCAAATATACGCGCCGCTTCGCGCAGCCCGGCGGTGAGGCGGAAGGCGATACCGGACCCTCGACGCTCGGCGTCGATCCGGAGACGAACCTGCCCGTCGAGCGCAAGTCCGGCCGGTTTGGACCCTATATCCAGATCGGCGAGGGCGAGGCGCGCAAGATGGCGTCGATCCCGAAGGATATTGGCGAGCTCGACCTAGAATGGGCGCTGAAACTGCTGAACCTGCCACGGACGATCGGCGTGCACCCCGAAACGGGCGAACCGATCACCGCCGCGATCGGCCGTTACGGCCCGTACCTCAAGCATGCCGGGAAATATGCCCGCCTGACCTCGACCGCGGACGTGTTCGAGACGGGGATGAACGCGGCGGTCGTGAAGCTGGCCGAAGCGGCAGCGGGCGGTAGCCGACAGGCGCGTGGCGCGCAGGCCCCCCTCAAGGTGCTGGGCAACCATCCGCGCACCGAGGCGGAGATCAAGCTGATGGAGGGGCGTTACGGTCCCTATGTCACCGACGGCACGACGAATGCGACCCTGCCCAAGTCGATCGAGAAGGACCAGCTGACGCTGGAGGAAGCCGCGTCGCTGATCGACGCGCGGGCCGCGGCGGCGCCTGCGACGAAGAAGAAAAAGGCGCCCGCCAAGAAGCCCGCGGCGAAGAAGGCACCGGCCAAGGCCGCGGCGGCCAAGGACGGGGACGCGAAGGCGGCGCCGGTGAAGAAGGCACCGGCCAAGAAGGCGCCTGCGAAAAAGGCAGCGCCGAAGAAGAAGGCCGCAACGGAATGACGCCCTGATCCTCCCCCGCCCGGGGGGAGGATACAGACAGAAGGCTTACGCCGCGCGGCGTTGCGTCAACTGCATCCAGTCGCGCGCGGCGCGCTGCGCCACCGCGATTTCGCGCGGGCTCATGTCCTCGGCGATCTGCGCGCGGCATTCCTGCGCCGCGTGATTGCCCGACACCGCCGCCAGGTTGAACCATTTATGCGCCTCGATCAGGTCGAGCACGACGCCCGCGGTGCCGGTCGAATACACCATCCCGAGTTCGTAACACGCCCGCTCGTCGCCGCGCGCGGCATCGGCGAGGCGCCGTTCGATCAGGAAATTCTTGGTCTTGAGCCTGCCAGCCATTGTCGGTCCCCGCTGTTCCTGCCGACAGACTGGACCGACTCGGCCTGCACAATGGTTAACGGGGCATTCCGTAGGATTGCCTAGTCGACCGCGATATTGTCGATCAGCCGGGTCGTGCCCATCCGCGCGGCCGCGAGCAGCCGCCGCGGGCGGCCCGCGCCGGGCTGTTCCGCCCCCGTCTGCTCGACGAGGGTCTCGGCATCCGCGAGCGCGACATAGTCGATCGCGAAACCCGCGCCGACCAGTGCGGTCCGGGCGTCGTCGAGCACGGCGGCGACATCCTCGCCGCGGGCGATCGCGCGCGCGGCGACGCCGAGCGCCCGCGGCAGCGCGACCGCCTGTCGGCGCTGGTCGTCGTCGAGATAGATGTTGCGCGACGACATGGCGAGGCCATCATCGTCGCGCTGCGTCGGGACGCCGACGATCTCGATCGCAAAGTCGAGATCTGTGACCATCCGGCGGATGACGGCGAGCTGCTGGAAGTCCTTTTCACCGAAATAGGCGGCATCCGCGCCGACCTGGTTGAACAGCTTGGCGACGACGGTCGCGACGCCATCGAAATGGCCGGGACGCGCGGCCCCGTCAAAGCCCTCGCTCACCCCGGCGACGCTGACATTGGTGGCAAAGCCGTCGGGATACATGGCCTCGACGCCCGGCGCCCAGAGCAGGTCGCAACCGACCTCGTTCAGCAGCCTGATGTCCGCCATCTCGCGCCGCGGATAGCGTGCGAGATCCTCGTTCGGGCCGAACTGTTTGGGGTTCACGAAGATCGACGCGACGACCTTCGTGCCTGGGCGTTTCGCCGCCTCGATCAGCGCGACATGGCCGGCGTGGAGCGCCCCCATCGTCGGGACGAGCGCGACGCGCTGGCCGGCCGCGCGGAACGCGGCGACGCTTTCGCGCAGCATATTCAGGTCCCTGACGGTGTCCACGTGAAACTCCCACTCGATAAGTACGGTCGCGGCTTCTATGAAGGGCGTCACTCACGATCAATAAGGAAACGCGCGTTGGCCACGGGCCCGGATTCCCCTCACGCTTCGACGCACGTCATCGTGTTCGCCAACGAGAAGGGCGGCACGGGCAAATCGACGACCGCGGTCCATGTCGCGATCGCGCTGGCCGCCAAGGGCGCGCGCGTCGCCTGTCTCGACCTGGACCACCGCCAGCGCACCGTCGGCCGCTATCTCGACAACCGTGCCGAGACGATCAAGCGCACCGGTTCCGCGCTGCCGATGCCGCGTCACGCGACGCTGTCGGCGCAGACCGAGGACCAGTTCGAGGATCTGTGGCATTCGCTGTGCGCGGACTCGGATTTCCTCGTCGTCGACACGCCCGGCCGCGACGATCCGTTTGCGCGCACCGCCGCCGCGCTGTCGAACACGCTGGTCACGCCGATGAACGACAGCTTCGTCGATTTCGACCTGATCGGGCAGGTCGATCCCGAAACCTTCCAGGTGACGCGGCCGAGCTTCTATTCCGAGCTGATCTGGGACGCGCGCAAGCAGCGTGCCCGCGCGGACGGGACGACGATCGACTGGGTCGTGCTGCGCAACCGGCTGCAGCATATCGAGGCGCGCAACATGCGCCGCGTCTCGGATGCGCTGGTCCAGCTGTCGAAGCGGGTCGGGTTCCGGATCATTCCGGGGCTCGGCGAACGCGTCATCTACCGCGAGATGTTTCCCGCCGGGCTGACGATGATCGATGCGAAGGAATTCGGCGGCATGGGGCTGGCGCACGTCGCCGCGCGCCAGGAACTGCGCGAGATGATGGCGGCGCTGCAGCTGCCCGAGCTGGTCGCCGAAACCGCGCCGCGCGCCGCCGCGCCGTCGTCGCCCGGCCCCGTGTCGGATGTCGCTGCATGACGGACCGCACCACGGTCCGCCGCAGGGCCGCGGCGTGACGTGGATCGCCACCGCACTGCTGATCTGGCTGGCCTGGCGGTATCTGCGCCCCAAGCCGAAACAGCGCGTGGTGACCGACGAAGCGGAAGCGCGCGCGATCCTAGGGATCGACGCGCTTGCGGATGCGGACGCGGTCCGCAGCGCGCACCGGCGGCTGATCGCCTCGGTCCATCCCGACCGCGGCGGCTCGACCGACCTGACGCGGCGGGTGAACGCCGCGCGCGACCTGCTGCTCAAACGCACGCGATAAGCCGACACAGAGACGTATGACGCATCAGTTCGACCCCAGCGCGCTGCGCGAATATGACGTTCGCGGGATCGTCGGCAAAAGCCTTGGCCCCGCAGATGCCACCGCGATCGGCCGGGGGTTCGCGACGCGCGTGCGCAGCGTCGGCGGCACCCGCGTGGCGGTCGGCTATGACGGTCGCCTGTCCTCCCCCGCACTCGAGGCGGCGCTCGTCGCGGGGCTGGTCGCGGGCGGCGTCGACGTCGTCCGGATCGGTCTCGGCCCGTCGCCGATGCTCTATTATGCCGAGGCGACGCTAGAAGTGGATGGCGGCATCCACGTAACCGGCAGCCATAATCCCGCCGAGTATAACGGCTTCAAGATGGTATTGCGTCACGCCCCATTTTTCGGTGACGACATCCAGGATCTTGCCGCGCTTGCCGCGTCGGGCGCGTGGAGCGAAGGCGCCGGCGTGGTCACCACCGTCGACCTGCGCGACGCCTATGTCGGCCGGCTGATGGCGGGCTATGCCGGCGGCGCCTACAGGATTGGATGGGATACCGGCAACGGCGCCGCGGGCCCGGTGATCGAGGCGCTGGTCAAGCTCCTCCCGGGTGAGCATCATGTGATCTTCGCCGAAGTCGACGGCAATTTTCCCAATCATCATCCAGATCCTACCGAAGAATCGAACCTTGCCGATCTGAAACGGCTCGTCACCAAAAACAACCTCGACTTCGGACTGGCCTTTGACGGCGATGGCGACCGGATCGGCGCCGTCGATGCGCTGGGGCGGGTGATCTGGGGGGATCAGATCCTGTCCATCTTAATTGAGCCCGCGCTGCGCGAGCATCCCGGCGCAGCGATCGTCGCGGACGTGAAGTCGTCGCAGGCGCTGTTCGACCGGATCACCGCGCTTGGCGGCAAGGCGGTGATGGCGCCGACCGGGCACAGCCTGATGAAGACCGCGATGACGCGCACCGGCGCCCCGCTCGGCGGCGAACTGAGCGGGCACCTGTTCTTCGCGGGCGACTATTACGGGTTCGACGACGCCGCCTATGCCGCGGTCCGCCTCATTCGCGCGGTGCATCTGTCGGGACAGTCGCTGACCGCGCTGCACGATGCGATGCCGGCGCTGGTCGCGACGCCCGATCTGCGCTTCCCGGTCGGCGACGCGGAGAAGTTCGCGGTGGTGGACGCGGTCGTCGCACGGCTGGCGCGCGACGGCGCGGTGGTCGACCTGACCGATGGCGCGCGCGTCACCACGCCCGAGGGCTGGTGGCTGCTGCGCGCGTCGAACACGCAGGCGATGCTGACGGTGCGCGCCGAGGCACGCACCGACGACGCGCTTGCCAGCCTGCTCGCGGCGGTCGACGCGCATCTCGCGGCCTGCGGCGTGACGCGGGCCTGATCCCCGCGCGTACCGCGCGCGGCGATTGACTCGGGGCCGCGCGACCCTACCCTCCGCCATCATCCCAAGGAGTGCCGCGTGGAGCGACCCATCGACGAATTCCGGTCCAGCACGCGCCGCTGGCTGCTCGGCAGCTTTGCCGGCTGGGGAACGCTGCTGACCTGCCTGGTCGGCGTGGGTTTCGTGCTGATCGGCCTGCGGTGGCTCCGGAACCGGAGCACGACCTTCGAGATCACCGACCAGCGGCTGATCGTGAAGCGCGGCATCCTGTTCAAGACGATCGACGAGATCGAGCTCTACCGGATCAAGGACGTCCGGCTCGGCTATTCGCTGCTCAACCAGATGACCGACATCGGCACGATCGTGCTGACGTCGACCGATCGCACGACCGGCGGCGGCGAATTCGTCCTGCGCGACGTGCCGATGGCGCGCGAGCGGCGCGAAGGGCTGCGCACGCTCGTCGACCGTG
This sequence comes from Sphingomonas sp. STIS6.2, assembly GCF_000732685.2. Taxonomy (NCBI): domain Bacteria; kingdom Pseudomonadati; phylum Pseudomonadota; class Alphaproteobacteria; order Sphingomonadales; family Sphingomonadaceae; genus Sphingomonas; species Sphingomonas sp. STIS6.2. The sequence goes on along the minus strand of NZ_JPDP02000045.1, from coordinate 7,468 downwards.
CGCGCCAGCGGCGCGGCGTGCGCGAGGTGGATATCGACCGGGATGGTGCATACGCGCTGGATTAGCCGCGCTTTTGTCCCCACATGGCAGTCATGGCGCCATCTTATGCAAAGCCCAAGCCCCAGCCGCAGATGATCCGGGTCATCGACCTCGAGACCACCGGATCGGCTCCCCCCGCGCACGGCGTGTGCGAGATCGGCTGGCAGGACGTCGCGCTGGGCGAGGACGGGCGCTGGGAAATCTACGGCGAGGGCGGCAGCCTGCTGGTCAATCCCGGCCGGCTGATCCCGCCGGTAACGCAGGCGATCCACCATATTCTCGACGAGCATGTCGCTGATGCGCCCTGGTGGCATGATTGCGCGCGTCAGGTGCTCGATCCCTGGCCGCGGCGGCTCGCGCTGGCGGCGCATCGCGCCGATTTCGAACAGAAATTCTGTACTCCCGCGCTGACGCGCGATGCCGAATGGATCTGTACGTGGAAATGCGCGCTGCGGCTGTGGCCCGATTCGCCGAGCTTTTCGAACCAGGTGCTGCGCTATTGGCGCAAGCCCGCGGGGATGGAGCATGAGCGCGGCCTGCCCGCGCATCGCGCCTTTCCCGACGCCTATGTCACCGCCTTCCATCTGCGTGACATGCTCAACGAGGCGAGCTTGGCGCAGCTGATCGAATGGTCGCGCGATCCCGGCCTGATCCCGCGCGTGCGCTATGGCCCCGACCGCGGCAAGGAATGGTCCGAACTGGATCACGAGACCCTGATGGCGTTCCTGACCGATCGCGATCCCGATATCCGCTTCACCGCCAATCACGAGATGGATCGGCGCAGTGGTGGCGGCCGTGTCGGCAAGGCAAGCGCACAGGAACTGTTGCTTTAGAGCGACTTCGCGGCGGATAGATATAATCCGTACTAAAACATGACGCGCGTTTATATTATTCGTGAATTGAACTATGATCGTGTCTCCTTCGGTGAAGTGGAGACCCTTCATGCGCAAGTTCATCATCACTGCTGCAGCATTTGCAATCGCTACGATGCCGGCCACCGCGAATGCAGCCACCAACGCAGCGGCGCCATTGTCTGTCGCCAAGTCGGTGCGTGTATCGACGCAGACCGTCAGGAAGACCAAGCTTGCCGGTCCGAGCCTGATCGTCGCCTTGCTGGCCACGGTTGTCATCGTGGGTGGCGCGGTTCTGCTCGTCACGAGCGACGACGATGATTCGGACAGCAACTGAGCAAACGGACGGCGTAGCGATGTCATCCGCTTGAACGGCAGCGGTCTCGCCTTGTCGGGCGGGTTAGAGGGCCTGCCAAAGTCGAACAATGACGACGATATCACCGGGTCATGATGATCCGTGACCTTGATGACCGTCCCGATTGTTTGCGATTGCGACCTCCGGGTCTCGGCTAATCCCGCGATCGATGCGGCACAGTGGCGACCGCCGCGTTGGCAAGGCCAGCGCCCGAAAACTGTTGCCCCAGGGGCACGGTCGGCGACCGATAATTGCCCCCGATCGGTTTAGACGTTGCTTCATTTTTAATACAAACGCCTATACTGTGCGCTCTTCTCATAAAGTTACGGAGTTGTTCTCATGCGTAAGATCCTTCTCACGGCTGCTGCCGTTGCCGTCTCGGCCATGCCCGTCGCGGCGAATGCTGCTGCAAATTCCGCAGCGTCGCTGTCGGTCGCCAAGTCGGTGCGCGCTGCATCGCCGACTGCCAAGAAGAACAAGGTTGCCGGTGCCGGTCTGGTCATCGTCGCCGTCGCTGCCGTCGCCGTGGGCGGCGCGCTGTATCTCGCGATCGACGACGACAACAACTCCGACAGCAACTAAGACATAACGGGGTCGGCGCTGGCGCCGGCCCCACCCTGGCGGGCCGGTGTCGATGCCCATCCGGCGCGGCCAGACGCCCCGATCCTCGCAATGGCCGTCGCGCAAGCCGCCGATATCCACCCTCTCCGGCCGCCGTCCGTCAGTATCGCTGGCGTAACGATAGGCGGTATCCTAGACGGGTCGCATATGGCGCGTATCAGCTTGAAACTTCCCCAGTCGGAAGGGCGCATCGCCCGCTGGCTGGTCGCGTTCATGACGCTCGGCTTCGTCGCGCTGGCCGCTGCCGCGGTCGCGATCGGCTGGATCACGGTGCGTAACGCGCGCTACACCGCCGATATTCTTCATACGCAGGACGTCCGCCAGGCGATCGCCACGTTGCAGGTCGAGATGGAGCAGTCGGAGACCGCGCGGCGCGGCTATCTTCTGACCGGCCTGCCCCTGTTCTCGACGGCCTACGAGACGACGGCCCAACGGCTCGCGCCGGCGCTGACGGCGCTGCGCTCCTCGACCCACGACAATCCACGCCAGACCGCGCGGCTCGACCTGATCGAACCGCGGGTGGGCCAGTTGCGCAGCCTGCGGACCCAGTCGATCGCGCTGGTCGACGCGGGCCGGATCGGCGAGGCGCAACGCCGGTTCACGGTCGATGCGAGCGTCCCGCTGATGCGCAGCATCCGCTACCGGCTGCGGGCGATGGCGGCCGAGGAAGTTCGCCTGCTCGAAATCCGCAGTGACCGCCAGCAGCGGTCGAACATGCTGTTCCTGTCGGTGGCGGGCGTCGCGGCGATGCTGCTGCTCGTCGTGGCGATCCTCGCGATCCTGGTGATCCGGCGCTACACCGCCGATCTCGGTGCGTCGCGCGACCGGCTGCACCTGCTCAACGAGACGCTCGAGGATCAGGTGGTCGAACGGACCGCGGATCTCAGCCGCGCGAATGACGAGATCCAGCGTTTCGCCTATATCGTCAGCCATGACCTGCGCTCGCCGCTCGTCAACGTGATGGGCTTCACCGCGGAGCTGGCCGAGGCCGCCGCACCGCTGGCGGCGCTGATCGACCGGGCGGAGGCGATCGCCCCGGAGATCGTCACGCCCGAGGCGCGGATCGCCGCGCGCGAGGACCTGCCCGAGGCGATCGGCTTCATCCGCGCCTCGACGCAGAAGATGGACCGGCTGATCAACGCGATCCTGAAGCTGTCGCGCGAGGGGCGGCGGTCGATCACCCCCGAACCGGTCGACCCGGCCGCCGTCGGGGACGCGATCGTCGCGTCGATCCAGCACCTTATCGACGATCGCGGCGCGACCGTCACGATCGACCGCCCGCTGCCCGCACTCGTCACCGACCGGCTCGCGCTCGAACAGATCCTGTCGAACCTGATCGAGAATGCGACCAAATATCTTCAGCCCGGGCGGCCGGGCGTGATCCGGCTTGCCGGCACGCGCGAGCGCAACCGCGTGATCCTGTCGGTCATCGACAATGGCCGCGGGATCGCGCCGGGCGATCATCAGCGCGTCTTCGACCTGTTCCGGCGTGCCGGGCCGCAGGACCAGCCCGGCGAGGGCATCGGCCTCGCGCATGTCCGCGCGCTGGCCTATCGGCTGGGCGGGACGATCGACGTGGTCTCGACGCTCGGCGAAGGCGCGACCTTCCGGCTCAACCTTCCCTTCGACCTCAGGTTACAGGATCCCGTGGCATGAACGATCACAAATCCGTCGGCATCGTGATGATCGAGGATGACGAGGGCCATGCACGCCTCATCGAAAAGAACATCCGTCGTGCGGGCATCCTCAACGATATCCGCCATTTCACCGATGGCACGACCGCGCTCGACTTCCTGTTCGATGCGGCCGACGGTCCGGCGAAGAGCGGCCCCGCGCTGATCCTGCTCGACCTCAACCTGCCCGACATGAGCGGCACCGACATCCTCGCGCGGATCAAGGCGGAGGGCAGCCCGCTCCGACGCGCGCCCGTCGTCGTGCTGACGACCACCGACGACAAGGTCGAGATCCAGCGCTGCTATGATCTGGGCTGCAACGTCTATATCACCAAGCCGGTCAATTATGAGAGCTTCGCCCAGGCGATCCGCCAGCTCGGCCTGTTCCTGTCGGTGATCCAGGTCCCCTCGGCCGAGAGTTGAATGACCGGCAAACGCGTTCTCTATATCGATGACGATGCGGGTATCCGGCGGCTGGTCGGGCGCGCGATGGAGCGTCGCGGGTACCATATGACGCTGGCCGAGTCAGGCGCGGACGGCATCGCGATGGCGCGCGCCGAACCGTATGACCTGATCGCGGTCGATCATTACATGCCCGGGATGGACGGGCTCGAGACGCTGAACGTGCTGCGCGCGCTGCCCGATGCGCCGCCCGTCGTCTATGTCACCGGGTCAGACGAGGGACGGATCGCGGTCGCCGCACTGAAGGCGGGCGCGGCCGACTATGTCGTGAAGACCGTCGGCGAGGAGTTTTTCGAGCTGCTCGATGCGGCGTTCGAACAGGTCGGCGCACGATCGGTGCTGCAACAGGCCAAGGCCGTCGCCGAGGCCGATCTGCGCGCGACCAATGCGCGGCTCGAGGCGCTGCTCGGCGAGGTGAACCACCGCGTCGCCAATTCGCTGCAGCTGGTCTCGGCGATGGTCAGCCTGCAGGCGGGGGCGCTGACCGACCCGGCCGCGCGCGGGGCGCTCGAGGATACGCAGCGGCGGATCCAGGCGATCGCGCAGGTCCATCGCCGCCTATATACGAGCAACGATGTCGAGAGCGTCGACATGCGCGAATATCTCGGCGCGCTGGTCGACGAACTGGCGGAGACCTGGTCGAGCGAGGCGCTGCCCCGCGCGTTGCGGTTGGTCGCCGAACCGATCCGGCTGGCGACCGACCGCGCGGTGTCGCTGGGCGTGATCGTCACCGAACTCGTCACCAATGCCTGCAAATACGCCTATCCCACGGGATCGGGCGAGGTCCGCGTGACGCTGTCGCAGACCGATGACGGCCAGTTCCTGCTGGCGGTCGAGGATGATGGCTGCGGCATGCCCGCCGATGCCACGCCCCGCGGTACGGGGCTCGGCACCAAGCTGATCCGCGCGATGGCGCAGAGCCTGCATTCGATCGTCGAATATGACCGCGCGCATCGCGGCGTCCGCGCGACGCTCCGCGCCGAGGTGCGCTGACCTCCGTCAGTCACGAGCAGGATTGTCGATGCTGGTCCGAGCGCGCGGCTCTGGACAGCGCCGACCCATGCTCCTATTTAGTTATCGCGATAAGCAAATAGGAGATTCAGCATGTCGGTCGATGTGAAATACAGCACCACGGCAACCGCCACCGGCGGTCGTGACGGTCAGGCACGGTCGGAGGACGGCCGGTTCGCGGTGGCCCTGTCGACGCCCAAGGAGCTTGGTGGCGCCGGTGGTGACGGGAGCAACCCGGAACAGCTGTTCGCAGCGGGCTATTCGGCCTGCTTCATCGGCGCGCTGAAGGTCGCCGGACAGCAGCTGAAGGTGAAGCTGCCCGACGATGTCTCGGTGACCGCCAAGGTCGGCATCGGTCCGCGCAGTGCGGGCGGGTTCGGCATCACCACCGATCTGACCGTCGCGCTGCCGGGTCTCGACCGCGAGCAGGCGCAGAAGCTGGTCGATACCGCGCTCCAGATCTGCCCCTATTCGAACGCCACGCGCGGCAATGTCGATGTCGGGCTGACGCTCGCCTGACCCACGGGGTGGCCGGCCGCGCGAGCGGCCGGCCGTTCCTTCAGGCGCCTGCGGCGTCGACCTGATCGAGATAATCCGCATACCCCTCGGCTTTCATCGCGTCACGCGGGACGAAGCGGAGTGAGGCCGAGTTGATGCAGTAGCGCAGCCCGCCGCGGTCGCGCGGCCCATCCTCGAAGACATGCCCGAGATGGCTGTCCGCGCCTGCCGAGCGGACCTCGGTGCGGACCATGCCGTGGCTGCGGTCATGCAGCTCGGCGACATGCGCGGGGGTGATCGGCTTGGTGAAGCTCGGCCAGCCGCAGTGCGAGTCGAACTTGTCGGCCGACGCGAACAGCGGTTCGCCCGACACGATGTCGACATAGAGCCCGGGTTCGCGGGTGTTGAGATAGGATCCCGTCCCGGGCCGCTCGGTGCCGCTTTCCTGCGTGACGTAATATTGCTCGGGCGTCAGCTTGGCGAGCGCGGCGTCGGTCTTCTTATACTCTGTCATGCTGTCCTCTCACGCGGCGATCCGCGTCGGTTGGCCGGCCGGGATGCGCGAAAGCTGCGTCCGGTCAGCAGGGTGCCGACGGGATATAGGAGGCGTTGGCGCTATAGGAATGGCCGCGCGACGGTGATGGTTAGGCCGATGAGCCGGTGCCCGGGCCGCGATCTTCGCAATCCCGGGGCATGTGGCGCCCCTGCGCACTGCACGGCTTGCCAGCATTCAGCCTTTCATCTAGTATTAACCATCGAAGCCCATTCCGTTTACCATGATGCGTCATGATGTACGGCAATGATCGACGATTATCCCAAGGCAAGACCATGCATGTCCACGTAGATCTACGTGGCAAATATTGTACATTTGTTCAGGTCTTCGCAATGCCATTGGCGTAGAACTGCATCGATGAGGCGGCATGTTTTCAAGAAGCCTCTTGATGACAGATACGGCTCGACATGAGTGGCGCAAGGTATCTCCTGCTGCGCCCAGTCCTGGGAATTACCAATGGCTATCAACAACATGCGCGTCCAATTCGCGCTGGCGTCCGCGCTCGGCCTGACCGCTTTCGTCGGCCTTCCGGCATCGGCGCAGACCACCGGCACGACGATCGCCGCCAACGCTGAAGTCACCGAGAGCTGCGTGGTCACCTCGACCGCCCTGCAGTTCGGCGGCGCCGATGTGACCGATGGCGCCGCGCATGCGGGCACCGGTGGTCTGAACGTCATGTGCACGATGGACACAGGATGGACCGCAACGGCAGATATCGGCACCGGCACCGGCGCAACGATGGCCTTGCGCGGGATGACCTCGACCGCCGGGGGCGGCCTGCCGCTGAACTACGTCCTGTACAACGACAACACCACGACCAGCCCATGGGGTGATGGCACGGGCGGCACCTTGCCGATCACCGGCACCGGCACCGGCGCCATTGTGCCGATCGTGCTGGCCGGCAGCATCCCGGCTGGCCAGACGGGCATACCAGCAGGAACCTATGCGGATGTCGTCCAGGTCACGGTTAACTACTAAGCTCTTCAAGCAATGCGCTTTATGAGCCTCTTGCAGACCGGTCGCCTCACGGCGGCCGGTCTTTGCATGGCCGCCGCCATCGCCCTGCCCGGCGATGCGGTCGCGAGCAACTTCCGCGTCAGCCCGGTCACGCTCACCCTGCCCGCCAACCGCCCGATCGGATCGCTGACCATCACCAATGGCGAGGATGTACCGGTATCGATCCGGGTGTCCGCCTTTCGCTGGACCCAGGTCGATGGCAAGGACGTCTATACGCCGACCGACGACCTGATCGCGTCGCCACCCATCTTCACCGCCGCGACGCGGGCGCCGCAACTCGTCCGCATCGGCGTGCGGCACCGCCTGCCCAATGCCGCCTATCGCGTGATGCTGCAGGAGATCCCCGGGCCGGCGACGGCGAACGGCGTGCGTATCGCGGTCAAGCTGA
>NZ_JPDP02000044.1:0-51615 GCF_000732685.2 Sphingomonas sp. STIS6.2 | reverse complement strand
CCAGCCTTCGTCGCCGATGAGCATGTCTTCAGGCCATTCACCCGATAGCATCGAGGACAAGGATCCATCCCGCAAGCGCTGTACTTCTACGGTCGTGACGGCGCACGCAATCCGGTACACGGCGGACCGCCCAATCCCTGATCTCGTCACGCAGCCTTGGTCTCAGCTGCGAAGACCCGGTTCCGTCCGGCACGCTTTGCAGAATAAAGACGTTTGTCAGCCAACGCGATGAGCGCTTCGATTGATCCTTCGGTCTCGTCGAGGGTCGCACAGGCCAAGCTGGCCGTTACCCGCAGCGTGCCCGATGGAACTTCGATGACAACATCGGCAATCGCTTCGCGAAGTCGCTCGGCAAGCTCCATGGCTTGATCACGATCATAGCGCGGAAGCAGAACCCCAAATTCCTCGCCCCCCAAGCGCGCAAAAATACCGCGTGGTGGCAGGAGTGCGCTGCACGCCTCGGTCACCCGGCATAGAAGCGTATCGCCGACCGGATGGCCGTGCGTATCGTTCACCGTCTTGAAGTGATCGAGATCGAGCACGATGAGGGATAGCGACTGGCGGAGTTCGCGCCAGCTTTCCTGCTCACGCGTCATGGCTTGGCTGAAATGGCGTCGGTTTGCTGCGCCGGTCAGATGGTCACATGTCAGGAGACGCCGCACATCCTCCGTGGGGGCTTCGCGACGCGGTACATCGCGTAAGATTACGGAAAACCGAGGTAGGACGGCATTGTCGCGGGCCGAGCGCGCAACGACGAGACGCTGGCACCAATAGCGCTCGCCATCGGCGCGCTGCTGCCATCCTTCTTGAAGATGCCATCCCTCGCGAACGGCGATCGCAAGCTGCTCATCCAGCCGCAGATCGCCGCCAGGCAAATCGGTGCTGAGGACGTCGGCAAGGTTGTGCCCTGTCACGTCGGTTGGCTCGTACCCCGTCTGCCGGGCAAAGCCGGTGTCGGCCGCTGCGATTTGCCCGTCTGGCGTGATCGTCAGAGCGGCATAGCCATTGACCCCGTCGAGTAGCGTGGCGAACCAGGTGTCGGCCTGGCGCAGGCGGTTTTCCTGAACAACCTGGTGGCTAATATCGGTGAGCGTTGCCATGAATCGATCCGCGGCGAGCTTGACGAGCGTACAGGCGAGGACCTTTGGCGCGGCACCGCTCTTTCCCGGCCCGAGGTCGACGAAGATGCGGTGGCCGTCACAGATACGTCCCGTAGGCAGCGCAAAGGCTTCCGCCATGCTTCGCAGTTCGGGAGCGTGATGTTCGAACGCCGAGAACAGGTTGCTGACACCACGCGCGCGCGCTAGCGGCAGCAGATGCTGCATGGCGTGCGGGTTCATCAGGCCGATCTCGCCGGCTGCGTCGCATTCGATCAGGCCGACCGGACAGGCATATAGAAATTCGAGGAGTTCCTCCTCACCCGACGGTTCAGCCATCCCACCAGCCTTTAGCGTTCGATGAGCACGTAGCGGCGCGGCGTCTGTGCCGTCGCGAGCAGCCGCAACCGCACTTTGGTCGGCCGCATGCGAAGCGTCAGGACGTACGGAAATATGTCGTCGAGTTCCGGTTCGTCTTCGAACCGCTGCGCCACCATGAAGTTGTTCATGCACTGTGCGACCGCGTCGAAGAACGGAACGCCGACCACCGTAGCCGGATCCAAACCTGACATACGAGCCTCGGTTGCATTGTAGACCTGGACGATTGTGTCTGCGGCGAAGCCGACAACGCCGAACGGCAGAGTATCGCGTTCCACAGGGTTCATCGCTTCAAGGTCGTGCAATCCGACCGTCTCAAATTCTACGTTGGTTAGTGACACAATCAGTAGCTCCTCAGCGAGGGGGCATGCCTTAAGATATTTAATTTTCTACGAAAATTTTAGGGCATCGGGCTTGGCGGCGTCTCACAAGATTTGGGAAGAAAGCTGCCGTTGTACCTGTCGATAATAAAGCTATCGTCATGAGATGATTGACAAGCATGAGGACGATGGCCCGCCGCGATGGAGCGACCCACCCAGCCCAGGTTACAAAACACTCGGATGGGGCTGCCTAGCCGTCCTGCTCTTGCCGTTTCTTGTCATCATCCACGTTTTTGTGACCTTCTGCGAAAACAACTGCTCGTGACGATTACAACCATGCTTTGGCTTCACATGTTTATGCGATCGGTTTTTTCATCGTACGGTACAAATCGTCGGACCTACATCGCCGTCTGGGGGAGGAAATGAGTTCTTACAAGTTTTTGACGGGACGTGGCCGAGAGCGCTTAACTCTCAAAGAGCAGACTTTGCTTGAGGGCAGCAGTAGCCGTGTTCAGATGGTTGAGCCCCGGAAAACGCTGATTAGGCGGGGGGAGCCCGTTTGGTCGAGCATGCTGGTGGTCGAAGGTTTTGTCTGCCGCTCCGCAGACGATCACCGAGGGCGGCGGCAGATAATCAGCCTGTATATACCAGGCGATTTTGTTGACCTTGATGGACTCAAACTCAAGCGCCTTGATAACAACGTAGTAGCGATTGGAGCAGCCAAGGCTGCTGCCTACAGTCATGATACGTTAGCAAACTTGAGCAAGCGTTGTCCGCGTTTAGCTGAGTCGTTTTGGCTTAGCAGCTTGCTGGATGCAGCAATTCAGCGTGCGTGGATCTTTCGTCTTGGTCGCCTTGAAGCCGAGGCACGCGCTGCACATCTCTTTTGCGAACTTCATGCGCGACTAGAGATGGTTGGCCTAGCTCAGGATGTTTCGTTTGCGCTTCCACTGACACAATCGGATTTAGGTGCGGCCTTGAGTCTCACCGTCGTTCACACAAACCGCGTACTGCGTTCTCTGCGTGAACGAGGCCTTCTGACGTTCCGGAACCGGCAAGTGGAAATTCACGATAGGAAAGCCCTGGCCAAGCTAGGCGATTTTGACCCTGCTTATTTATATGCGTCGGACTGGAATACGCCAAGCGGGCGACCGCTGGATGGCTGAATGAGCGGCTGCTTTCGGACAGTTCTATTTCGTGGCCGGACCTCGGAGTTTAGACGAAAGCGGAATGGCCGGAAAGTCGCCGTCCTGACACACAAGCTAGAGGATGCCGACTGCACCATCGGCCCAGATCGCCAACGCAGCTAATATGACTCCATAAACGAGGGCCGTCCGTAAGCCCGACTGGTCAACGAACCGAACAATTAGCTCAATCGCACAGCCGACAACGGCGAAAATGGCGGCAGCCGCAATGAAATCGGCGCCAGTCCAACGCACCTCGTCAGTGAACAACATCGCGATAGCCGGAAGAAGGAGTAAGGCTCCAAGGAGAGCCCACAGCGCCGGACGCCAGCGTCCGAAATTAGCTGCTCGAGAATGGGTCGATACAGTCACAGACACCCTCCATCTACGCTAACTTCACATGCGCCCTGATATCTACAAGTAAGGTATGGTGAGAAGTTGCCACATTGAGCGAATATGCAGCTTTTTACCAGCAGACATTTTACGGCCGGCGTCTCGACTGCCCCCCCTGTCGTGGCACCGATCCAACCAGCGGTGATGGATTGCTCCGAACTTCGCCTGATCAAAAGCGCCATCTAGCCCATGTCGCGAAAGTGCTAAATCTTGGACTTCGCGAATGCCAAATACTATGCCGTAATGACGTGTTATAACGTAATATATACCTTATAAGAAAGTTTGCGTTAGAATGGGAAACCGATCGTTTCCTGTCGGCAGTTTTGCTGAAACCACGTATTAACGAATTATATCCAAGCAGGTCTGCGAAGCGGAGGAGCTTGGCGGGGAGCGAGCGGTGAAAGGCGTAATATTTAATCTGCTGGAGCAAGCGGTTACCGACGCTCACGGTGACGATGCCTGGATAGATTTGCTGGAGGCAGCAGGGGTCGATGGCGCCTACACTTCACTTGGCAGCTACCCCGACAGCGAGATCGTTGCGCTGGTAGGCATGGCCGCACTCCAACTTGACCTGCAAGCAGCCAATGTGCTGCGATGGTTCGGCCGTGCGGCAATGCCAATGCTGGCGGAACGCTATCAACCGTTCTTCGCTGGCCATGCCTCGGCACGCACTTTCATTCTGAGCGTAAACGACATCATTCATCCTGAGGTGCGAAAGCTCTATTCAGGTGCTGGTTGCCCACACTTCCATTTCAGCGATGATAGCGATGGCCGCCTTATCATTGGTTATCAGTCACCGCGGCAAATGTGCTATCTGGCACACGGTTTTGTTGAAGGCGCGGCAGATCGTTTTGATGAAAAGGTCGAGGTCGAGCACATGGCCTGCATGCTGGAAGGGAGTTCGGTATGCCGCCTGGCGGTTCGCTGGCTTCATTGAAGAATTTTACGCCACCTGTGTCCGATGATCGCGACCATAGACTCGCGCGCGCAGAACGTCGTGTCGTGCGCGAGCGCGCCGCCCGAATGGAAGCAGAGGCAATCGCCGAGCAAGGCCTGAGGCGGCTTTATGAAAGCCAGCAGCGTCTGCTTCTGCTTCAGCGGATTACCGATGGCGCGAACCGGACGACTGAGATCGAGGCGGCGCTGCGCATCGCCGTGACTGAAATTTGCCGAGACATGGACTGGGCATTCGGTAACGCATTGCTTGTCGGAGATCAGAGCAGCACCGTTGCCGGATGCGATGTCTGGTATGCCGCTGACCCCGATGCGCTGTTTCCTTTTGTCGAGGCCTCTCGTCATGCCCGTTTCGAGGCCGGGATTGGGTTGCCGGGGCGGGTGCTGGCCGATGTTCGGCCGCATTGGATCGACAACGTTACGAGAGACACCAACTTTCCCCGGCTGAACATGGCTGCGCAATGCGGGCTTGCTGCAGCCTGCGCCTTTCCGGTGATGGTGGGTGACGAAGTGGCGGGCGTGCTCGAGTTTTTCGCCAGACGGCTGATCGTGCCTGATGACGATCTGCTCGGTATCATGGGCCAGATCGGCACGCAGCTTGGTCGCGTGATCGAGCGTGATCGGGCCCGACGTGCCTTGATTCACGACGCTCACCACGACGCAATGACACGGCTACCGAACCGAACCCTTTTCATGAAGCGGGCCGAGAGCGCGTTCGTCAGGATGACGGTGGATCAACAGGTCAACATGGCAGTGATCGTTGTCGATCTCGACGGCTTCAAGGCGGTAAACGACACGCTAGGCCATCAGGCTGGCGATGCGCTTCTCATCGAGGTCGCGAGCCGCATGCAGGCTTGTATCGCTGCTGCCGAGGAAGAGGCCAGAGGAAGCGGAGCATGCTGGCGGGCAACACTCGCGCGGGTCGGAGGTGATGAATTCAATGTGCTGGTTGACAACTTCGATGACGCTGCTGCCGTCACCCGTCTAGCCGACACGATCCACCGTTGCTTCGCAGCTCCCAGTGTCCTTGCCGGCAAGCAAATCCGCTGCCAGGCATCGATCGGTATCGCCTTTGGCAATCAGTCATACGGTGACGTCGAACAGATGCTCCGTGATGCAGACCTGGCGATGTATCAGGCCAAGTCGCGCGGTCGCGGACAGTCCGTGACTTTTACCGAACAACTCGGGACGGAAGTGCGTCGGCGCACCCAGATTGAGCATGAGCTACGCCGGGCAATCGCCGAGCGCCAGTTCGTGCTTCACTACCAGCCGATCGTATCACTAAACGATCCCAATAGTATCTGCGGTTTTGAGGCGCTCATCCGCTGGAACCATCCCATGCGCGGTCTGCTGTTACCGGCCGAATTCATCGACATCGCAGAGCAGAGCGGGCTCATTCTTTTCATTGGCGACTGGGTTCTAGGGGAGGCATGTGCGCAAGCCTCTGCCTGGCACTGGCGCACCGGTGGCGAGCGGCTGCCGTTCATCAGTATCAACATATCGCCGCAGCAGTTCCTCCAGCCAGAGTTTGTCGATCGCGTTCACGCGGTGCTGATGGAGAGTGGGATAACACCCGCAACCGTGCGGCTTGAGGTTACCGAGGGCGTTGCGATCATGGATGCGGCACAAACGTCGGTAATTCTTGAAAAGATCAGAGCCTGGGGCGTCAAGACGAGTCTTGATGATTTTGGAACCGGGTTTTCCTCGCTCAGCTATCTCCAGTCGTTACCGTTCGACGCACTGAAGATCGATCGATCGTTTGTCGCGGCAATGAATGGCAGCAACAAGAGCCGCGGCATCGTTCAGGCCATCCTGGATCTAGCAAGGACCATGGGCATGACCGTGATCGCCGAAGGGATTGAGACTGCTGCGCAGGAAGAACTGCTACGGCTCATGGGCTGCGACATGGGGCAGGGGTTCCGCTATGGTCGGGCAGAGACCAATACGCATGCGTTGGCGAAGATCATGGTATGCTGACAATCAGGCATTCTGATCATCTAGTAGGCTGGCTACATGCCACATTCGTCTCCTGTGCCGGTAGGTTTCAAGCGCTCACACAATGATGTCGCGAAAGTTCTAAGTTTTGCGACAGCTGCCCGGCCGACGCGTTTCCGCGCTTGGTGGCGTCGCACAAGTCGGTTGCTTAAGTCTGCGGTTCCGATGCATATCCGCGACATGCTGACCGGCTATGCACGCGTATCGACCGATGAGCAGGATCTGCGGCTGCAGCGAGGCCTACTGACCGAGGTCGGCTGTCGTCGCATTTTCGAGGAGAAGGGCTCCGGCGCCAGCCGTGATCGGCCCGAACTGGTGCGGCTACTCGACCAGATCCGAGCGGACGACATCGTGGTGGTGACCCGGCTCGACCGGCTGGCGCGCTCGACCAGAGACCTGCTCGACATCGCCGAGACGCTGAACGACGTCGGCGCCGGTCTACGCTCGCTGGGCGAGCCATGGGCAGACACGACCTCACCGGCGGGGCGGATGGTGCTGACCGTGTTCGCCGGCATCGCCGAGTTCGAGCGCGCTCTGATCCACCAGCGCACTAGTAGCGGCCGCGTGGCGGCCAAGGCGCGGGGCGTGCGGTTCGGGCGGCCGCCCAAGCTGACCCCTGACCAGATCGCGCTGGGCCTGCGACTGGTCGGCGAGGGTACCTCAGTGCGCGAGACGGCCAAATTGCTCGATTGCCACCATGCCACGCTCTACCGGGCGTTGACCGCGGCGTCACTCAGGCCATGACGGCGATGTGTTCACGTTTCATCATGCCGGGATCACGCCACTGATGCCGATCCGAGCTGAGCATGTCTTCCTTTACCCGATCGACTGGCCGCAGCTGTCCCATCATGTCCGCTTCGTACGCGCCGGCGGGCGCTGCGAGCATTGCGGACGCCCGCACGGGGAACGCGTCTTCCACCTCGGCGACGGCCGCTGGTGGGATCAGGAACGGCTGTACTGGCGTAATGGCAAGGGCCGGCGGGTGCGACGGCCGACCGGCGACATCTTGACTGACGGCGCCTGGACGCCGGTGGCGCTGGCCTGCGCCCATCTCAACCACGATCCCAGCGACAGCGCGCTCCACCAGCTCGCCGCGCTCTGCCAGCGCTGTCACATGATCTACGACGGCCCCGAGCATCGGCGCCGACGCTGGATGAACGCGTATTACCGTCGCGCGCTTGGTGACCTCTTCCACGGCCCCTATCCCGAGCGCGGCGCCAACTGGATCGGCCCCACCCCGCTCAGCATGCTCGATGATCGCCGGTCGCTCTACGCGTATAGCCCTTAGGGGTAACCTGCTCCGGACGGGATCATGCCTTGGCCAGCGCATAGTCCTGGACCAGAACCTTATTGCGGGTCTCGATTAACTGCCCGGTAACCTCACACTGCAATGTGCCCAATATGGGACGAAGCGATCACATATCGAACATCTGGTCGCGCGATAGCGGTTCTATCACCACACGGGTACTGCATCAGCTTAAAGCCTACCTCAGGGACTCCACGACAATCGGGGTCAATCCTGATGCCGTTCGTGAAAAGGCATTTGGTCAGCAACTGGTTGCCGTAACAAGAGGCATGCGTCCGCTCATTCCATTGGCCCTGATCCTTGTGGGCATTGCCCTCGCAGTTTTCTGGCAAACCGCTGATCGGTCATTGTTGGTAAGTGGTGTTGCTATCATCGTAATTGGAGCGATCGTCGCACGCCTGAAACTGATGACGGTAGGGCGCGACCTTAACGCCTTCGCCCGATCCCATCTCCTCGTGGCCGTCAGCTTGGGAACTGGGTGGGGTATACTAAGCCTGAGCATCACATCGATCGGCGACCCGCACATCGTAATGATGATCCTCTGGATTCAGATGGGTCTGATTGCGTCAGGCCTGGTCATGTATCTTTACCTGCCGGTCGCATTCCTCGGTTTCAGTATACCGATCGCGGTGCCCATGGCGCTGATTTCAGCTCGTTATGGCATTGGCGGCTTTGCAAGTGCGTTACCGCTGACCGCGTTATACCTTGTGGTGCTGGGCAGGGCGGCGGTCGATCAATGCCGCATGTTCGTTGAAGCATCGGTGACAACCGAACGACTGATCAACAGCGAAGCTGCCACCCAAGCAGCCCATAGCTTAGCCGCTGCGGCCCATGCCGAAACAGCCAATGCCCATGCCGAAGCGGCAAATCTGCGCCTCGAAAGCCTCAAGGCCGCAGCAAAGGCAGCGAGTGAGGGCGAAGCCCAGCGCCGCATTGGCATGATTACGCTGGCCGAGCATTTTGAAACAAACGTTCTATCGGTAGCGCGACAGGTCTCATCAGCAGTGTCGGATCTGGATCAGTCGGCGCGTCGCCTGGCAGTAATCGCCGGGGAAAGCGCCGGGGCGGTAAGCGAGGTCGCCTATCGGGCCGAAGCCGCCTCAATCTCGGTGTCGACGCTGGCAACCGCAGCCAGCCAGCTTGGCACCACGATCACCAACATAGCATCACAGGTCGATAATCACGCCACCTTGAGCTCGGACGCCCATACCTTGGCGGAAGCAAGTTCCGGCGCCATCGCCGGTATGTGCGACCGGGCAACTCAGATCGGGGACATGACATCCGTCATCACCGACGTAGCCAAGAAGACTAGCCTGCTGGCGCTCAACGCCACGATTGAGGCAGCCAGGGCAGGCGAGGCAGGGCGTGGATTTGCCGTAGTTGCCGCCGAAGTGAAATCCCTCTCCGTCCATACCGAAACAACCGCTGGTGAGGTTTCCTCCCACGTCAAGAACATCTTCGCTCAGGTTGAGGTAGCAACCGATGCGGTACGCAAGACGGTATCGAGTATCGACGGGGTCGCAGCGATCGCTTCGTCGATTGCCGGCAGTATTGTCGAGCAGCGCAATGCGACGATCGAGATAGGTCAGGCTGCCGAGGTCGTGGCGGGCCACGTCAGTGACGTCCGGGATCAGGTGACATCGTTCGCTGAAAGCGCCGATGCGACCGGCGCCCTGACTGAGGAAGTCAGCGCAACGAGCCGCCGAGTATCCAGTCAGACAGATACGTTGCAGCGGGTTACCGCAGCGTTCTTGGAGGAACTGCGCTGCGCCTGACCGAGGCCATCGGCGAACGCATGGCGTTGAGTGTCAAAACCGTCCGAGACTGTTGAAAAGTCCTGCGGAGTAACAGCGCAGCGGATGGCTGGTGGCGGCGGGCACCGCAAGATGCGCTCGTACCGGCGCCGCCTGCCGGGCGAGCAGCTGGAGGTTATAGGCCGCAGCCGCCATGGTGAACTCCGCGGTAGCTCCCGACAGGCCACGCAACTTGAGTGTTCGTAGCCCCAGATTGCGCTTCAGGTGACCAAACACGCGCTCGATCCGCTGTCTTCCACGCCGCGCGTAGGTGGGCAATGGCTGCACTGTTACGAACCGCCGCCTCCGCCTGCTCACCTTGCTTGGTCGCGACGAAACAGTTGCGACACTTGGTTGCCTTCAGCCAGCGGGCTTTGCGCTCCTGCTGGCTGGCAAAGCCGGAAAGATAGTGAATCTGCTCATGCCCGCAGGCGTGCGTGATGATTTGTCCCATAACATGATGATGCTCAACAGCCGTTTCGAGGCAACCGGGATGAGTCAGGTTCAATCACGAATGCGTTGAGCCGTTGGCGTGACTACTTTCCAACTTCAATCACTTAGTTGGGGGCTACTCCATCGGCATTCACGAGAGCGGGGCCGACAAGCGTGCCGACCAGACGAACCCGCTTCTCTACGAGGTCGAATGGCGCTGCAATTCCAATTCGTAGCGACCCCCAAGGTGCCGCCGCAGGTAAAAGGCGCCACCGTCGCGGATCAATGTACCAATCTCATCTACCCGCATACCGATCACCGGCACGATCGCGTTGTCGTTCAATTATCGCGTTCGGCGCGCTTGCGATCCGCCTTCCGCGCACGACTGACGGCCGCGGCATGTTCGCGCGCCCGTTTCTCGGACGGCTTCTCATAATGCCGGCGCAGCTTCATCTCACGGTACACCCCTTCACGCTGCAGCTTCTTTTTCAGGGCGCGCAAGGCTTGGTCGACGTTATTGTCGCGGACGATGATCTGCATGATGGCTGGCTCGTTATGGCTATAGGTTAGTCAAATACAATACGCCTTATGCCCAGGAACGAGCCATGCCAAGGATAGCTTAGGCGGCATAGTCTGGCGATCCGCGTCACCGACGACGAGTCGAGCTCATCGTCGGCACATAGGGTTACCTTCGTCCGGTCGCCCTGCCTTTGAAACTGATATTGCGCCGTTGCATTCCAAAGAATGCCATATCCCGATTGGCGCGCGGAGCGCGACTGTGAAAATGTCGGCGCGATCGAGCAGATCGGTGTCGGCGAGGCCTGTAATAGACCGAGCGAACGGTTGATCCTGCATACCGGCGTGTCGGTCGTGGACGGGCAAATGTCCTGCGCCCGCATCTGGAGGCGGCGCTGGCTGGCACGGATGCAGCCTGGGGTATCACGAGCTCTACCCCGTCATCTTCGGCGAGGAGCTGGCGACCCCCGCCTATGCCAGTGTAAAGCGGATCGCGGCGGTGGGGGCCTGCGTGGTGCGTCCCGCTTGATGCTGACGCCCGTCAGCCCTCGCGCCTGAACGCCCGCATCAGCGTGCGGCTGTATTCGCGATGGGTCGGAGTTTCCCGGTGGCACCCGGCAGATGATGGCGCGATGCCAAGCGAAGCTGCGGGTGTGAACGTCAGTTCCCCGAAATAGATGCCGTCCGCCCCGTCATAGAGGTCAACGCGGACGAAATCGAACGGGGCCGCCAGTGCTCGAGCCGCCGCGGTTATCTCAGCAAGGCGACCAGCATCTGGAAGCCAGTAATCTTCCGGGGTCGTGAACCCGTCGTCTGCGTCCATGGGCTCGAACCCTGGCACTTGGAACAGGCGGCTCCATGCCGTACCGAACCGGGCGTGATCGACCTGGCACAGCAACGGTTCGCCGTGGATGCAATGAAACTTGTAATCGTCGGGCGGGGCGGAGTTATGGGCGGGCACCAGCGTTTCGACGATGATCTGCCGCGGCAGGTTCCAATACTGCATCTCGCGCATCACGAGCGCATAATCGATTGATGCCAGCTGGTGCATCGCCGCAAGATCTGCCGGCGAGGTGACGTTCCGCAGAAAGACGGGCGATCCACTGGCATGGGTCGGCTTGGCGATCGCAGGGGGTTCCAATGAACGGCCGCAGCAACTCGTGGAGGCGGTCGACGGATCGCACACCCGCCATCGGGATGACCGCCAGCGTTTCGGGCACGCGCAAAGCCGGGCATGATCGCGTCGCCATCGCCTTGGCAGTGCCCTTGTCAACGAACGTACGCTGGAGCGTCGACCAATTGGGGTTGATCATGCGGGCGAAGATCAGGTCGTTGATCGTTGCGGCGGCATCATTCGGGGGAAGCGGCCATCGCCCGAACTTCCGTTCAAAATGACCGCCTGCGATCAGATGGTTGAACCCGCGCTCCATTGGCGCGGGACGGGCGAACCCGTTTCGGTCGTCCCCTGACAAGTCCGTCATTCGATACTCTTGCCCATTGATCCCGATCGCGGATCAGTCCGCCTGCGGCCGCAATATGGCATCCAATTGGGTGAGGCGACCCGGAATGCATGCGACATGAGGGTAATGTAAGCCATTGCCTGGAGCTTGGCGGGGCGCACACGGAAAGTGAGACCGCCCCGAACTGCGTGCCATCATTAAATACCGGACTGCTGGTCAGCGATCCGTTATGTGGCATTCGATGCCGGCTCGCTGCTTTTTAACCCTCATGATTGCCTGTGTCGCATTGATCGGATGTGGCGACCGTACGCCTGACCGTGAACGTGTGCTGCGACAATTGGCACAATCCCCGGATGCCCAGCTTGCAGAGGGAAGCCGAGAACCTCAGGAAAAACTGATGCGAGCGCCGTCCGATAAGGAAGCACGGTATTTTCTAATCAAATCGCGAGCGCGATTGTTACATGGCACGCGTATAGCCGTCATCCGCAAGGAGCTTGCCGGGAAAGTAGGTTACGGTCGCATTGAGGTCGATTGTGCAGAGCGCTCGATGCGGGTGCTGGCCTTGTCAGATCGACGTTCTTTTGTAGAAGCAGGGCTATCAAGACCTGTCGAACTAAGCTCCATCGCCGATCGGCCGTTGAGGCGGGAATTAGCGGCTGCCGTTTGCGCAAAAGACGGAGCGTAATAGGCGGGCAGATTGATCTGTCAGCGCTGGCTGATCGCCGACCGCTACGAAACCCTGCTAGGTGTTTGGTCCCGGCATCTGGTGGATCAGATCAACAATGAATCTGTCCGGCTCTGACGTCCAGATCTTGCAATGTATTTGTAAGGCGTGAGGCCATTGAGCGTCTTGAGGCGACGGGCAAAATAATAGGCCGCCATGAGGTTGGCGAGGTGCACAGGCAACTGCTCGTGGCTATCGTAATGGAAGCGTTTGGCGGTCGCCTCCTTGATCGTGCAGTTCATCCGCTCGACTTGTCCGTTGGTCCAGAGATGGTAGGGATGGATCGGCCCCTTAACTGAGCTCGGGAGAGCCTTGGTGAGCCGGTGCTCTATGTCGTTCGCTTCGCAGATCATGTCGAAACGCATCTGCCGCGACCAAGCGGTGTTACAGTTGCGCGACTGTGCGACTAGACATGCTGGACACCTTATTTGGCCTTTGACGCGAACGAGCGCGACGGCATTCTATCTAGTGAGCAATGTGCTTGAAATGCTACGGCGCGGTTGGAAGTTCCATATTTTCACTTATGATATCCATGTTCACCAGCGCACCCATGGTTGGTTGTACAGATAATGTCGGGACCATAGGGGCTCCGTCTGGAGAGGAATTTCATGCGTATCGCACTTGCAACCCTAGCCCTGCTCGCGTCCGGCGCGGCGTGCGCGCAGTCGACGCCAATTCCAAAGATCGAGGCGCGCGACGGGCGTCACGCGCTGATTGTTGACGGCGCACCATTCTTAATGCTGGCCGCGCAGGCCAACAATTCGAGCAACTATGTCTCGCAGCTGCCAGCAGTCTGGCCCATGCTCGACCGGATGCACGCCAACACGCTCGAAATGCCGGTCGCCTGGCAGCAGATCGAGCCGGTCGAGGGGAAGTTCGACTTTTCCTTCGTGCAGGCGCTGCTTGACCAGGCACGCGCGCACGACAAGCGCGTCGTCCTGCTCTGGTTCGGAACGTGGAAGAACACGTCCTTGGCGTACACGCCCGATTGGGTAAAACTCGACAATATACGTTTCCCGCGAATGAAGACGCGCGACGGCAAGGATCACGGCGTCCTCTCGGCGATGTTCCCCACGACGATGGAGGCGGACAAAAAGGCGTTCGTTGCGCTGATGACTTATCTTAAGTCGCAAGATCCGCAGAACACGGTGATCATGGTCCAGCCGGAAAACGAGACGGGGAGCTACAGTAATCCGCGTGATTACAGTGCGAAGGCGAATGCGTTGTTCGCACAGGCGGTCCCGGCGCAGCTTATAAAGGCGCTCGGCAAGGCGCCTGGGACGTGGAGCGCGGTGTTCGGCGTGCAGGCAGACCGCGCGTTTAACACTTGGCACGTCGCGCGCTTCGTTAATGTGATCGCCGCGGCGGGAAAGGCGGTAAAGCCGCTGCCGATGTATGTGAACGCGTCGCTCGCAGGCCCCTCGAACGTGCCCGATCCCAACGGCGTCGCGAGCGGCGGCCCGCAGCAGGACGTGCTCGACATCTGGAAGGCGGCGGCACCGTCGATCGATGCCGCGGCGCCCGACATCTACGATCGCAAACACGACAATGTAATTGCGTATCTGAGCGCCTATGCGCGGCCCGACAACGCGCTGTTGGTGCCTGAGATCGGCAACGCGAAGGATTTTGCGCGGTTCTTCTGGCCGGCGCTGGGGCGCGGCGCGATCGGCTATGCGCCGTTCGGGATGGACGACACGGGATATTCCAACTATCCTCTCGGCGCGAAAACGCTCGATGACGAGACGCTAGGTGCGATCGGCAGGAAATATGCGCTGTTCGCGCCGATCGCACGAGAATGGGCGGGCGTTGCGCTCACACATCCGACCTGGGGCGTTGCCAAGGGTGAAGACGGCGCAGCGCAGTCGACCGTGATGGGCGATTGGTCGATTACGGCGAGCTTTGGGCAGTGGCAGTTCGGACAGAAAGAATGGACCTGGATCAAGTCCGACAAGCCCTGCTGGGCCGATCAGCCCGTCGGAGGCGCGGTCGTCGCACAGCTATCGCCGACCGAGTTCTTGGTCGCGGGGGATTATGTCCGCCTGAACTTCAGCGCGAAGACCGGAGGGCCCGCCAAGGGCATGATGCTGCGGGTCGAGGAGGGGACGTTGACCGATGAGCGTTGGACTACCACCCGTGTGTGGAACGGGGATCAAACGGATTACGGACTCAACATCGTCAATCGACCGACGCTGCTTAAAGTTACGATGGGGGTGTACAAATAGACGTCCGCTTCCATTACTTCTTTTGCAAAGGCTCGCGCGTAGTTGGAACCGGGTCTCGGCCTAGGCCGGGACCATTTGGTCCACGCGCCGGCTTGCTGAGGGGGTCACACCAACCCACGCCCCTCGATTCGGACTGCTGGGACAAAGCCCGTGTACGCCGGTAGGTCCAGATGCAGTCCGGCGGCGTCGCGGCGATGCTTCAATGTGCCACCGCCGAGCAGTGATACCCGCTCGATCTCCCCCGCTGTGCGTCCCGTTCCAAGCGACGCAATCGTCGCAGGGCCGCGCGGGGGGGCGAGGAATAGTGCGTAGAGTGCACTCCTGTTAGTCGTGAAGCGTATGTCCCGCGGCGTGAACGGCTTGGCGGTCGCCTCGTTCTGCATGCCAACTGCAAGCTTGGTGGGACCTTCGCCGTAAATGCGCCAAGGTCGCGAGCCAAAGATCGCTTCGCCGTTGGTTGCGACCCAGGCTGCCATGCCGTCGAGGATCTTCTCCTCTTCCGAGTCTATCGAGCCGTCGCCAGGCTGCGGTACAGAGAGGAGCAGATTGCCGTTTTTGGATACGACGTCGGCGAGGCGCTGTATCACCTCCTCGGCGGTCTTGTAGCTGCGATCGTTGAGGCGTGCGACGTTGTAGAACCAGTCGCCGAGGCACGTGTCTGTCTGCCACGGCTCGTCCCACAGATGATCGGTGAAGCCCTTTTCGACGTCCTGGACGATGCCGAAGCGTTCGTTCGGCTTCAGCTGCTTGCCGGTCAGCACGACGTCGATCTTGCCGTGCCATTGGATCGAGCGGTTGTAATAATCCGCTGCTGCCTCAAGCCCGACGGGGCCGAACGGCAGCCCATAATCGTCGAAATAGACAAGGTCTGGCTTGTATTTCTCGACCAAATCAGTCTGGCGAAGCAGCCAGCGCGTGACATAGGCAGGGTCGTCCTTGGGACCGGTTTCGACCCACCGGCCGTTATTCTTGTCGTGCCAGGCGTTCATCGCCTCGATCGTGTCGATGCCGTCGGGGAGCACGGCATGACCGCCGGTGTAGAGCTCCTGCGGGTCGAGTCCTTCCCACCATTGGCCTTTGCCGTCCGCCTTGGCTTGCGTGAAAGCATCGTAGCGGACACCCTTCTTGGCACCGATCGGGTCGTAGCCATAGGCGGGCTGGTACCAGTGCCAGGCGTGCGCCGCGTGGTTCGACACGCCGAATTTAAGGCCGGCGGCACGCGCAATCTTTTCCCATTCGCCGACGATGTCGCGCTTCGGCCCAACCCGTAGCGAGTTCCACGCGTGGTAGCGACTGTCGTAGCAATCAAGATTATCGTGATGCGTCGCGAGCGCGACGAAATATTTAGCGCCGGCCCTCACGTAGCGGTCCATCAGCGCCTGCGGGTCCCAGCGCTCGGCCTTCCAGGCGTGCTGCAGATCCTTCATCCCGGCAACCGACGGATGGCCGTAGGCCTTGAGGTGATGCTCGTACATCGGATGGCCCTGCATATACATGAAGCGGCCGTACCAATCCCCCTGCTCGGGCACCGCCTGCGGGCCCCAATGCGACCACAGCCCGAGCTTCGCG
Source organism: Sphingomonas sp. STIS6.2 (assembly GCF_000732685.2). Taxonomy (NCBI): domain Bacteria; kingdom Pseudomonadati; phylum Pseudomonadota; class Alphaproteobacteria; order Sphingomonadales; family Sphingomonadaceae; genus Sphingomonas; species Sphingomonas sp. STIS6.2. The sequence continues at coordinate 35,272 of NZ_JPDP02000044.1, read as the reverse complement.
TCGCGGAACCAGTCGGGGTAGCGGTAATTGTCGACGAGCGAGGGCCAGTTTGCCTGCACCGGACCGCTCGCGCGGCCCATCGGGCTGGCTGCGCGGGCGGCGGTGGCAAGGCTCAGGGCGGCGGTGCCGGCGAGAAAGCCGCGGCGATTATAGGTCATTTGTCGGATCCCAACGTCTTTGCGATCGCGGCGAGCGCGAGGGTTTTCATGATGGCGTAGCCGGCGAGGGTAGGGTGGACGCCGTCGGTCGAAAGGCCGGGCTTCATGCCGCCCTCGGCCGTGGTTAGCGCGGCATGATAGTCGACTTAGCTATGCCCGTGCACCTTGGCATAGCCGCGCAACCAGGTGTTAAGCGCGGCGATCTGCGAGACGGGCCGCTTCGCGGGGCTCCAGGGGAAGGCGGCGGCGGGCGGAACCGACGCGAGGATGACCTTGATGCCGTACGCGCGCGCCAGTTCGGCCATGCCGGTGATATTGCCCTCGACGGTTGCCATCGTCACAGCACCGGTGTTGCCAGCAATGTCGTTTGTGCCTGCCATAATGTGAACCGCGGTCGGATGAAGTAGGATTACGTCGTTGCGGAAACGGATCAGCATCTGCGGCGAGGTCTGGCCGCTGATCCCGCGGTCGACCAGGCCGTTGGTAAACGGCGACGCATCGGCGCCGATCCAGTTGTCGGTGATCGAGTCACCCATGAACACGACACGCACGGGGGTCTTAAGCGCAGCGTTCTGCGCGGCGTCGCGGCACAGCTGCCCGTGATCGCGCGTTAGCATATGCAGATTGTACATCTGATAGTCGGCGGCGGGTTTGGGGTGCGTCGGGCACGGATCTGCGACGATGCCGACGGGGTCGTCGGCATAGGGATCGCCGGGGACCTTGGTCTGCGCGGCACCGGGGGCCAAGCACGAGATGGCGGCGAGCAGCGCCGTGAGGGTTCGGATGCGCATATCAGTTCCTTGCAAGCGCAGCGGCGATCGCGCGCGAGGCGATGGGAGTCATGCGGGCATAGCCGCTAGGGAGCGGGTGAATGCCGTCGGTTGTGTACGAGCGGCCGAGCATGCCTCGGGCATCAACCAGGGCAGCGTAGTAATCGGCATAGGCATAACCGCGCTCAGCGCAGAAGACGCGCAGCCAGGTGTTGAGCGCAAGTAGTTCGTCAGGCTTGCGCTCCCCGACCACGTTGCGCGCGGCTTCGGTATAGTCGTTCACCGGGAGCAGCGATCCGAACACGACCTTAATGTCGTGCGCGTCGGCTAAGTCGGCCATTGCTTCCCAGTTGGTCTTGATCTGCTCGGGTGTTTCCTGTTGCAGGAAGCCCTGCACGTCGTTGACGCCGGCGAGGATCACGACCGCCCGCGGGTGCAGCGCGATTACGTCCTGATGGAAGCGCAGGATCATCTGCGCTGTGACCTGGCTGCCGATGCCGCGATTAATATAGGGCTGGCCGGGAAAGCTGGCCGACAGGTTCCAGCGGTCAGTGATCGAATCGCCGAGGAACACTACGCGACGCTGGCCGGGTTTGCGGTCGGGGAGAGCGGCATTGGCTTGCCGGTAGATGTAACGTTCACCAAAATCCTGCATCAGGCTTGGGACGAGCTTGGCGCGGAAGGGCCCAAGCCACTGGCCCCAGTCCCGCTCCACGACGACTCTGCGCTCGGGCGAGCTTTGATAACCTTGCGCCACGGCCGCGCTCGACAACAAGGCCAATACGAAGACGCCGAACTTCATCCGAGGAGGCCGTGGCGCGCAGCGAACGTCATGAACAGCGTGGGCCATGCCATCGCCGAGCGGTCGGCGGGCAGCCGACTGCCGAAGCCGTGCCCCCCGTCCTCGAAGATGTGCAGTGCGACCGGGCGTTTGGCGTCAGTCATCGCGCCGAACATCGCGATGCTGTTCGCCGGGGGCACGAGACCATCGTCGGCGGCATGAACGAGGAAGGTCGGCGGGGTGTTCGCGTCGACGCAGTGTTCGACCGAATACCGGCGGCGCGTTTCGAGCATAGCTTCGGCCCCCAACAGCTGATCGCGCGAGCCGGCATGCGTATAGGGTTCGTACAGGCTGATCACCGGGTATACCAGCGCAGCAAGATCGGGACGGGCGCTCTGTCCGTCTGCGGAGTCGACAGGTGCGTACACCGCCCGCGCATGGTGCGTAGCAAGCAAGCCTGCGAGGTGGCCACCTGCCGAAAAACCGAGCACTGCGAGACGATCGGCCCGCACGCCGAAATCCGCGGCGCGGCTGCGGATCAGGCGCATCGCACGCTGCGCGTCCTGCAGTGGCACGTCGGAACGGTCGTCCCACCCTTCACCGGGCAGGCGGTACATTAGTATGAACGCGGTGATCCCGCGCGCGTTTAGCCACGCCGCTTGCGAGGTGCCCTCGTTGTCGTACGACAGGAAAGCGTAGCCCCCGCCGGGGACGACGAGCACCGCAGACCCATTTGCGCGCGCAGGACGACGCACGATCAACACGGGTTGTGCGATGCCCGTGACCCAACGATCGGGATGCGCGGGATCTTGCGACTGGTCTTCGACCCGTCGCGCGGTGATCGTTCCTCGGCTGCCGGGTGGAGCCCCGGGCCACAGCGCAACTACCTCGTCCGTCGCGCTGATCTGCGCGGCGAGAGGGCGGGCGAACGCCAGCAGCGCTCCTCCGCCCAAGACGGTGCGGCGGGACGGGGTCATGCTGCGCTCTCCACGTGCTGGTTAGCACCGGCGCCGTCCCTTACCACAGGCGCAAGTTGTTCCGCGATCGCTGCCGCTGCCGTGCGCAGCACATTCTGCGAGGCTGTCAGCGTTAAGCGACTGGCGGGACCGTCAACGAACGGCACGGTCAGCGCCGCGCGTGCGAAGCCAGCAGTGAGGATTGGCACCGACAGATCGGTGATGCCGGTCAGTACAGGGCTTGCGGTTGCGCCACCACCATCCGCGATGAGCCTGTTGAGCTGCGCAACGAGCGCCGCTTCGTCAATCGCTACACCGGTCAGGCGAATCTCCTCTAGCATGGCTCGCCGTGCTTCCGACGGCTGGAAGGCGAGCAGAATGCGCCCCGAGGCCGAACTATATAACGGACGACGATAGCCCACGCGCACCGCAAAGCCCGATAAGCCGGGCGCCTCGACCCCGGTGATCACCACCATTTCGGCTCCCGACGCAACCGCCATATGGCAGCTTTGTCCGGTGTTGCGCGCGACGTCGTGCATCGTGGGGAGGGCCGTCGAAACGAGATCGCGAACCGGCGGCTGGCCCATGCTCACCGCAAAGAGCCGGTTGGTGAGGCGATAGCCGTCGTCGCCGCGCGTGATGTAGTGATGCTCTTCGAGCACTTGCAGCATCCGGAAAATCTCACTGACGGAGCGTCCAAGCGCGATCGATATGTCGGACATGTTGAGCGGGCCGGCTGCAGAGGCGAGCAACTCCAGGATCTCAAGACCCTTGGTCAGGGCAGGCGCCTGATAGCGCGATTTGTCGGCCATTCCTTCTCTCCAGCGTCCTTATCACGGCTTCTGGGAGGCCGCTGATCGGGTCGGAGGTGCCATCAAAGATTCACACATGAAAGCACTTTTTATATTTCATAATCGTTTTATCAGGTTTATAGGATTGTACAGCGCTCTGGCCATGAGAAGCCGGGGTCTGAAGAGGATTACACGATGATTGATTCGGCTGCTGCGCGTCGCGTTCGAGGAATGCATCTGGCAACCGGGACGTCCGTCGTTGCGCTCCTACTGGGCTGGGCTATGCCCGCCTCTGCGCAGACGGCAACACCTGTGCCGACGGCATCGGAGCAGAGCGGTACGGTTGCTCCTAGCGCGGAGGAGGGCGTCGTCGGCGCGCAGGCCGAAGTCACTACACCGGCGCCGGACCAGGCCGATATCGTCGTCACCGGCGTCCGTGCCAGCCTTCAGTCGGCCCAGAATATCAAGCGTAACTCTGCGCAGATCGTCGATTCGATCGTTGCCGAAGACATCGGCAAGCTGCCCGACCGCAACATCGCCGAGGCGCTGCAGCGCATTTCGGGCATCCAGATTCAGCGTAACTACGGCGAGGGCAGCTCGGTTGCGATCCGTGGCCTGACGCAAGTCCGCACCGAACTGAATGGCCGCGACATCTTCACCGCTAGCGCCAACAGCAGTTCGCTGAGCTTGGAGGACGTGCCCTCAGAACTGCTCGCCGGAATCGACGTCTACAAGAACCCGTCGGCGGACCTTATCGAGGACCAGCTGAGCGGTACGATCAATTTCCGTACCCGCAAGCCGTTCGACTTCAACGGCTTCAAGGTCTCAGCCGCGGCGACAAACACCTATTACGACCTCGCGCGCAAGAGCCAGCCGACCGCTTCGCTGCTCGTCAGTAATCGCTGGAACACCGGGATCGGCGAATTCGGCCTGCTCGTCAGCGCTTCGTACCAGAAGACCGTGTTCAGCCAGGACACGATCTCGACGGAGCCGTTCGAGACGCTCGATCCGAACGATCCTGATCCAATCATTCGCGCGGCATCCCTCGCGGCGTTAACGTCGCTTGGTCGCACTGGGCAGGTCACGACCATTCCGCACGGCACCGGCATCGGCCAGGTCAATGGCGCACGCCGGCGGTTCGGGATCGACGCGTCGCTGCAATGGCGGCCGACCGACACGCTGGAGATCACGGGCGAGCTGTTCCGCAACGACTACAAGTTCCGCTATGACGATTTCAGCTACTTCGCGGAGCCTGCGGAAGGCGCGTTGAACGTCGTCCCAATCCCGGGCGCCGCGTTCGCGTTTGGCCCGAATGGCGATTTTCAAAGCGGATCGTTCCGGGACATCCGCCTTGCGGCCAACACCAGCCTCGAAAAGCGTCACTCGACCACCACCGACTATTCGCTGAACGCGAAATGGCGCCCGAGCGCGAACCTGACGATCACCGCCGATGGCCAGTTCGTCGATTCTAAGACGAACGGCCTCCGCTCGATCGTGGGCCTCAACGGCGTTGGCAATGCTACGCTGGTCCAAGACATCAGCGGCGACATCCCCTCGTTCCAGATCACCGCGCCCGGCGGACTGGAGAACCCCGCGAATTACGCGTCCGCTTTCTATCTTGATAACCTGAGCAACTCGCGTGGTAAGGATAAGACCGGCCGCCTCGATGCCGAGTACAAGTTGGACGGCGGTGTCCTGCAGTCGATCAAGGTCGGTGCTCGCTATGCCGATCGCTCCAGCCGCTCGAGCGACACCGGCTATCGCTACACCGGCCTGAACGCCGTGCCTGCGCAGCTTGAATTCGGCAATTTCAGCAAGTTCTTCCGGGGGGACGCTGATCTATTCGGCAATGCGCTGCTGTTCTCACGCGGAATCACGCGTGACTATGGTACGACGCTTGGCACACTCGGTATCCCGACAACGCCGTCCTATCTGCCTAGCAGCACAAGCAAACAGTCGCAGAAGACCTACACTGGCTATGCCACTGCCTTCTTCAAAGCGGATACACTGCCCGTGCCGATTGACGGCAATATCGGTGTACGCGTGGTGCGGACCAAGCTGAACGTCGACGGCTTCTATCAGCAGACCGACCTAGTCACCCCGGTTGCCGGCGGTCCGCAGCTAACCGGGCCTACCACCTTCGTGCCGATCGTGAGCAGCGACAACTACACCTCGGTGTTGCCGAGCTTGAACCTGCGCGCACATCTCACTGAAAAGGTGCAGCTTCGTCTGGCGCTGTCTAAGAACATATCGCGCCCGACGCTGAGCCAGCTCAACCCGAGCCTGAACATCACCGAGCCGGGCATCGCACAGATCCGGCAGGAGCAGTACACCTCGGGTGGCAACCCTGATCTGAAGCCGATGACCTCAAAAAACCTCGATGCGTCAGCCGAATGGTATTTCTCGCGCACCGGATCGCTCACCGTCGCCGGGTTCTACAAAGATATCTCGGACTATATCCAGACCGGCATCTCGCAGCGTAACGTCACCTTTACCGACGGCCAGACCGCGCTATACAACGTCACCTCGTACAGCAACGTCAGCAACGCCAAGGTAAAGGGCGCTGAAGTTGCCTATCAGCAATTCTACGATTTCCTGCCGGGGCCGCTCGCGGGCCTGGGCGCGCAGGCGAACTTCACCTTCGTCGACTCATCGGCGCCTAGCCCAGCGACCGAGGGCCCCGTGCGTCAGCTGCCGCTACAAGGATTGTCGAAGTACAATTATAACCTGATCGGCATTTACGAGCATGGCATTATCTCGGCGCGCGTCGCCTACAACTGGCGCAGCAAGTATCTGAGGCTCACATCCGGCAACGGATCGGGCAATCTGCCGGTGTTTCAAAATGCGTCGGGTCAGTTCGACGCGTCGATCACGGCGAACGTGACGCCACATCTGTCGTTGACGCTTAACGGGGTCAATCTGTTGAATACGATCCAGCAGACCTATTATGGCCTTGAGTCCCGCCCCCGTGATTCGATTGCGAACGATCGTCAGATCAGCGGCGTGGCGCGAATCACCTTCTGATCGCGACTTTTTCACGTTGAGATGATGACGTAATCTAACAGGAGTGTTTGTAGTCACATCTGAATTGAGCGGTCGAACAGCATGACCGAAGCTAAGCCAAGCCAGATGCGCATGACACCGGGCCGAAATTTGACTGAGCGGCTATTCAATTTCGTGGGGCGTGAGATCGTTACCGGGCGTTACGATGGAAAGCGGTTTCCTACGGAAGCCATTTTGGCGTCTGAGCATCATGTAAGTCGGCCGGTCACACGTGAGGCGATCAAGATGCTGACTGCGAAGGGTTTGCTCTATGCGCGTCCGAAACAAGGAACTTTTATACAGCCCATCTCAGCATGGAACCTCTTCGACGCTGACGTGCTCAACTGGTTGCTCGAACGTCTATTCACGCTACCTCTGTTGCGCAGCTTTATTGAGTTTCGCCTTGCCGTTGAGCCGATGGCTGCACAGCTCGCTGCGCGTTCTGCGACGCCTAAAAATATTGCGGTGATTGCCGCTGGCTATGCACAGATGGAATCATCTCAGCAAGGCGATGATGACGCACTTGAGGCTACTATCGTGTTTCACATCGCCATTCTACAAGCATGCAACAATCCCTTTTTCAGTCAGTTCGAGAGTTTTGTCTCGACTGCATTGCGGACTTCAATCAGCTTTACTAACCGGTTCAACGACCGCGACGCAGGCCTTGCAGCGCACAGGGCGGTACTCGATGCTATTGCCGCGCATGACCCAATTTCCGCCAGTATTGCGTCTCGATCGATTATCGAGGATCTCATGATCCTGATCCGCAAGGTCGAGAACGAAGGCAGGTAGGTCAATCTTGACGCCACCGTCTTTGGTGTTTGGCCCCCCCCATCTGGTTGATCGAATAGACGATGATTTAATTAAGCTATGACGGCCAGACTCTGACAATGCAGGCGTACGGTTTTAAGGCCATTTAAGAGTTAGAGTCGACGGGTGATGTATTAGCGGCCGTCGATCTGGTAAGGTGCGCTTGCGACATGATTAATAAAGCTGTGACCGCAATGCCGGCTCACGAACAGGTCATCGCACGAAATTGCACTGCAACGATGCGGGAGTCCTCATGATCCGATCACTTCCTAGACGATGGCGCGCGATTGGTGCAACTGTGCTGATGCTCACGGTTCCTGCGTCGGCTCGCCCGCCTGAAATTGCCCCGTACCGCTGGACCAACGTGAAGGTTGGCGCAGGCGGCTATGCTCCCAACATCGTCTTCAGCCCGGCGGAGCCCGGTCTCGCCTATCTGCGCACGGATATGGGGGGCGCCTATCGCTGTGACGACAGGGAACAGCGCTGGCTGCCGCTGCAGGACGGCAACGCCGTCCCGAGCTACATGGGCATCGAAAGCATAGCGCCCGATCCGCGCAGCCCGGATATCGTCTACATGGCCGCCGGCATGAACGCGGGCCAACCGGCCGCGATCCTCCGGTCCGGGGATCGGGGGCGGTCATGGCGCGTCACGCCGGTGTCGTTCGCGATGGGCGGTAATGAGGACGGCCGCGGGCTCGGCGAGCGGCTAGCTGTCGATCCAAATCAGACGCGTCGCCTGTTCTTTGGTTCGCGTCATGACGGGTTGTGGCGCAGCGAAGATGCCGGTGCGACCTGGGGCAAGGTCGCAAGCTTCCCCGTCGCGGGGCTCGGACGCCCGGCGTCCCGAAAGACGCATGGCGGCGTCTCCTTCGTGGCGATCGACGAAACAAGCGGTAGTGAAAGCAGGCCGTCCCGTCGAATATGGGCGGGCGTAGCAGATCCGGGTGAAGTACATCTCTATCGATCGGACGACGGTGGACAGACGTGGGTTGCGGTCACAGGACCGCCGATGCTGGCGGCAAAGGGCGTTGTCGATGAGCGTGGCGTGTTGTGGGTCGGCTATGCGAGCGGGCTTGGACCAAGCGGAATCGCGACCGGCGCGGTGTGGCGCTACGAGGCCGACGGACGCGGACGCGACGTGACGCCGACGGCGTGGCGCGAAACCGGCGCGGAGGGAGCATTCCTTGGTGTTTCGGTCTCGCGGATGACGCCAGGCACCGTCGCGGTCACGACCGTCGACCGATATCGGCATGGGGATTCGCTCTGGATCACTCGCGACGATGGGCGCAACTGGGACGATGTCGGTCCTCGCAGCAGGCGCAACGTGTCCGAGACGCCGTTCCTGCTGCATGAAGGCAAAGGCGCGGATTTCGGACACTGGATCTAAGGTCTTGCAATCGATCCATTCGATCCGGCACACATCGCCTATACGACCGGTGCGACGGTCTATGCGACACACGGGGTGAGCAGTACGAGCGTCAACTGGACACCGTGGACCAAGGGCATCGAACAGACCGCAGTCATCACGCTCGCGTCGCCGACAGGCGGCGTGCCACTGATCTCGGGCTTCGGGGACTTGGCCGGCTTCGTCCATGATGATCTCGATCGTTCGCCACAGCCGACCTTCATCAATCCGTACATGTCGAATACCAACAATGTCGATTACGCCGGGTTCAACCCGAACGTGATCGTGCGTAGCGGCAGCCTGTATCTTGATCGCCCACGCGAGGCTTCGATGGGGCGCTCCGAGGATGGCGGCCGAACGTGGGCGATGGTTAAGTTGCCGCCGATGGGTGATCCGGCAAAACGCGAGGATCTGAATGGCGATTGGCCGATCACCGTCTCGGCGGACGGCGCGACGATGGTGGTGGCGACCCCCGTTCCGCAAGTCTCACGCGATCGCGGACACAGCTGGTCCGTGGTTCGCGGCCTGCCGGACAGGACCCGCGCGGTGGCCGACAAGCGTGATCCGCGTCTATTCTATGCCGTGGACGTCGACCGCGGCCGGGTACTCGTTTCGTGCGATGCGGCGGCTAGTTTCTCGCCCGTGGCGGCACGCGGACTGCCTGCCACTCTAAGCCGGGCCGGCCGACAGGGCCGCGAGGCGCAGAGTGCACTTGTCGCAGACCCCTCCCGGACGAGCATGCTTTGGCTGCAAACAGGCGAGCGGCTGTTCCTCAGTACCGATGCCGGGCAGAGCTTCGCACCCGCCAGCGGTAACCTCCGTGTCGAACTTTACGGGCTTGGCAAAAACAGCCTGTTCGCGGTCGGCACGGTCGCCGGCGTCCACGGCGTGTGGCGATCGGTAGACCGCGGGGGAAGCTGGTCGCGCATTGACGACGACGCGCATCGGTGGGGCGCACGATACCGTGTCATCTCAGGCGACCCCCGGCGTGAAGGCCGCGTCTACATCGGTACGGACGGTCGCGGCCTGTTCTACGGCGACCCCGTGGAGGTTCGATGAACCCGCAAGTTATCGTTCCAGCGGGAATGGGCGCGGCGCAACCTGTCCTCGGGCGGAACACCAGGATATTGAGAGTCTAGCGATTTCCAGAACGACCGCGAGTGCTGAAGTCCGCGATGGACCATTAGCACTGAGCGACGAACGACATCCGGGAGAATGACGATGAAGGCAATTTTAACGGCGCTGCTGCTCGGCAGCGCGATGACAACGGTCCATGCACACGCGCAGAGGTTCGAACGGACCACGGGGGGCGTCAAGGTGACGCCCGCAGGCGGTTCCGCCGCGAGCGTGAAAGTCTCCGTGCACGGCGACGGCATCATCCACGTGGTCACGACGCCAAAGGGTGCCGGGACGGCTTCGCGCGCTCCAAGCCTGATGGTAGCGCAGCCGCCCGCCGCGGGCGAATTCGAAGTGGCCGAGTCGGCCGGACAGGTGCGTATCACCACCCGCAAGGCTACCGCCGAAGTCGCCCTCGCGACCGGTCAGGTCCGCTTCCTCGACCCCTCCGGCAAGCCGTTGCTCGCCGAAGCCGGTCCCGTCCAATTCGCCGCGGCCACCGCGGATGGGAAGCCATATGTCTCTGTCTCGCAACAGTTCAACCGCGGCACCGACGAGGCGCTTTACGGTCTCGGCCAGCATCAGAACACGCAGATGGACTATAACGGCGAAGACGTCGAACTTGCGCAGCACAACATGGACATCGGTGTTCCGTTCGTCGTCTCGACGCGTGGTTACGGCCTGCTGTGGGACAACAATTCGATCACTCGCGTCGGCAATCCCAAGCCCTACGCCTTCGTTGGCAAGGAAATGAAGGTCACGAGCGGTGGCAAGCCCGGCTGGCGGGCCGAGTATTTCCTGGACGGCAAATCCGCAGTGACGCGGCAAGAGCCCACGATCGACTACCAGTTCATCGAGGATCAGAAGAAGTGGCCAGAGGCCGCGAAGGCACGTACCGTTGCGGCGACTGGCGGTCAGAACACCGCCGGCAACGCGGTGCAGAAGCAGACGGTGGTGTGGAGCGGTGACGTTATGCCTACCGCGACTGGCACCCACAAGTTTAAGCTCTACGGGTCGAGCTACTACAAGGTCTACGCTGACGGGAAGCTCGTGCTGGACCGCTGGCGGCAGAACTGGAACCCGTGGTTCGCCAACGTTGATTTGCCGATGACGGCCGGCAAGCCTGTGGCAATCCGTATCGAGTGGGAGCCGAACGCCGGCTACATCGCGTTCTTCCACAATGATCCTATGCCCGACGCGGACCGCCACTCGCTGTGGTTCACCAGCGAGGTAGGTCAGGCGAAGGACTATTGGTTCATTCCCGGCGGTGGCATCGACGGCGCGATCGCGGGATACCGACAGATCACGGGCAAGTCGGAGATGATGCCTAAATGGGCGTATGGATTCTGGCAGTCACGCCAGCGTTACGAAACTGCGGACCAGCTAACGGGCGTCGTCGATCGGTATCGCAAGTTGAACATCCCGCTCGACAACATCGTGCTCGACTGGCGCTATTGGCGGGATCCCGAGTGGGGCAGCCACCGCTTCGACGCCACGCGCTTTCCCGATCCGGCGAAGATGCTTGCCGACGTGCACGGCGATCACGCTAATTTCATGATCTCGGTCTGGCCGAAATTCTATCCCACAACCGATACCTACAAGGAGCTCGTGGCGGCGGGCGTCGTGTATCAAGGCAATCTGCGCCAGGGGAACAAGGACTGGGTCGGCCCGGGCTTCGCCAGCACGATCTATGATCCCTATTCAGCCAAGGGACGCGAGATCTTCTGGAAGCAGATCGAGGGGCGGCTCGCAAACCTGGGCGTCGACGCCTGGTGGGCCGACGCGTCCGAGCCCGACCAGCATTCGAACACCTCGATCGTCCAGCGTATCGAACAGATGGGGCCGACGGCGATCGGGCCCGCGGCTCAGTACTTCAACAGCTATCCGCTGATGAACGCGCGCGCCTTCTACGAGGGCTGGACCGCGTACAAGCCGGACGTGCGGCCGTTCCTGCTCACCCGGTCCGGGTTCGCCGGTCTGCAGCGCTACGGCGCGGCGATCTGGTCGGGCGACGTGGCCAGCCGCTGGTATGACCTGCGCGCTCAGATCTCGGGAGGCGTCAACGCGTCGATGTCGGGCATCCCCAACTGGACGCATGACATAGGCGGCTTCGCGCTCGAGGACCGCTTCGCGAGCAAGACGCCGACCGCGGCCGATCTGGAGGAATGGCGCGAGCTCAATCTGCGCTGGTTTCAGTTCGGCGCGTTCAGCCCACTGTTCCGCAGTCATGGCGAATATCCGTATCGCGAGATCTATGAGATCAGCCCGGAAGGCTCGCCGATGCGCGCGTCCATGATCCGCTACGACGAACTGCGCTATCGCCTAATGCCGTATATCTACACAGTGGGTGCCGACACCTACATGAAGGACGGCAGCATCATGCGCGCGCTTGCGGCCGGCTTCCCTGGTGACCGCCAAGTGCGCCGGATCGACGACGAGTATCTATTCGGTGACGCATTCCTTGTGGCGCCGGTGACGTCGTACAAGGCGCGCAACCGGTCGGTCTACTTCCCCAGCGGCACGACCTGGTACGACTTCGATAGCGGCCGGGCCTATAAGGGCGGGACCAGAGTTACGGTCGATGCGCCGTTCGAGCGGCTGCCTCTATTCGTGCGCGCCGGGGCGATCGTGCCGACGGGACCGGTGACGCAATATGTCGACGAGCGCCGCGACGCGCCGCTGACGATCCTGATCTACCCGGGCGCCGACGGCAGCTTCTCGCTGTACGAGGACGACGGACGGTCCACCGGATACAAGACTGGCGCCTTCTCCCGCATTCCGATCGCCTATGACGACCGCAGCGGCACAGTGCGCTTCGGGCCGCGCGAAGGCGGCAGATGGGACGGCATGCCGGCGACGCGCAAGTTGCGCGTGAAATGGGTCGTCGCGGGTCAGACGGCCCAGGACGACGCGTACGACGCGGAGGTCACCTACACTGGCCGGCCGGTCGAACTAGCGAGACGGAACCGCTGACGGCGACGACCAACGACAGACGACATGGGAGGAATGCAGATGACGGTATGGCGCGCCTTGGCCCTGATGGCCGCAATGGGAGCCGGAACCACGGCAATCGCGCAATCGGGCCAGGCTCCGATAAAGCAGTCGCCGATGCGGCCGGTGGTGCGCTATGCCAATCTACGCGCCGCGATCTACATTGCGGTCAAGGACGCCCGCGCCCTCGCGGACCGCACGACGTTCGACCGACAGTTCGCTCGCGCCGCCTCGCAGCTGCATTTCGACAAGGTCTACATCGAGGCGTATCGCGACCACGAATTCGCGACCGCCGAGGAGTTGGAGCGGGTGAAGGGCTATTTTCGCGAAAAGGGCATCGCCACCGCGGGCGGCATCACGCTCGCGGCCGGTGGGAAGAATGGCCAGTTCGGCACCTTCGACTATGAGGATGCGGACGATCGGGCAGAATGTGAACGCGCCAGCCGGCTGGCAGCACGCCATTTCGACGAAGTGATCCTGGACGACTTCTTCTTCTACACGTCGAAATCCGACGCGAACATCGCCGCCAAGGGCAAGCGCAGCTGGACGCAATATCGGCTCGACAGCATGCGCAAGGTAGCGCGTGACCTGGTGATCCGCCCCGCCAAGGCGGAGAATGCGCGCGTCCGGATGATTATCAAATACCCGAACTGGTACGAGCATTTCCAGGGCTTGGGTTACGATCTCGACCAGAACGCGCAGGCGTTCGACGGTATCTACGCGGGCACGGAGACGCGCGATCCGACGCTGACCGATCAGTTTCTGCAGCAATATGAAAGCTATTCGATCATCCGCTATTACGAGAATATTCGCCCCGGCGGGAATGGCGGGGGGTGGGTCGACATTGCCAGCATTCGCTCGGTTGATCGCTATGCGGAACAGCTGTGGGACACGTTCTGGGCAAAGGCGCCCGAGGTCACCTTGTTCAACTGGCGCCCGATGAGCGAGGATGCGCCGGCCATCGCCGGCGACAGGCCATGGTCGTCCGACTGGACGAGCTTCGACTGGGACTCCGAGCTGGCGCGCTGGCGATCAGGTGGCACGCCGGGAACACCCGGCTGGGGCCGTGCGGCGGGGCTCGCGCTCGAGCGGATAGATCCGATCCTGGGGGCGCTTGGCAAGCCAGTCGGCGTCGCGAGCTACAAGCCCTATCAGTCGTCGGGCGAGGACTTCCTACACAACTACTTCGGCACGATGGGTGTGCCGGTCGAACTGTCACCTAGATATCCTGACACCGCCGACACGGTGCTGCTAACGGAGGCGGCCGCTGTGGACCCGGCGATCATCGAGAAGATCAAAGGCTCGCTGCGGCGCGGTGCTGACGTCGTGGTCACCTCGGGACTTGTTAAGGCATTGTCCGGTCATGGCTTTGCCGACCTTGCAGAATGGAACCCCACTGGAAACACCGTAAGCGTGTCGAACTACATCCAAGGCTTCGGGGCTGGCAACGGCACCCCGCTCGTCGACGCGTCGGATCCACGACCAGTGCTGATCCCCGACATCCGTTTCTACACCAACGACAGTTGGATGCTGGTGCGCGCATATGCCGGCGCCAAGGGCTATCCAATGTTGCTGATGAACCATTATTCTAAGGGCACGCTGTACATGGTGACCGTGCCTGAGAACCCGGCCGACCTCTATGCGCTGCCCCAGCCGGTGTTGACGCAGCTGCGCTCGGTGCTGGCGCGTCATGCCCCGGTACTGCTCGATGCCCCCGCCGAGGTCGCGCTGTTTACCTACGACAACGGCACGTTCGTTATAGAGAACTACCGCGACACGGCGGTCACCATCCGGGTCGGCGTCACCGGTGCGGCGCGGCTGCAAGAGATCGGCGGGCCGACCTTGCTCACGGCAGCTGGCGAGATCACCGGTGCGATGGGAGACAGCCGGCCGGCGTTCGCGCTTAGCATTCCGGCCCATTCGTTCCGCGCTTTCGGCCGCGGCGTCGCTAGCGCGAACTAACTCCGAACCGCCAGATCGTGGTCGAGCGAAAAACCTGCCCGGGGCGCAGTAGCGTGGTAGGGAAGTCTGGGCGGTTCGGACTGTCCGACAGATGCTGCGTCTCGAGCGCGATGCCGTCGAACGTGCGCATCACGCGGCCGCTAGGGCCCTTGTCCAACCCGTCGATATAGCCGCCCGAATACACTTGGATCGACGGCTCGGTCGTCTCCACACTCAATGTTCTGCCCGATCCAATATCGTCGAGCCGCGCTACCGTCTCCAGTCTACCCAGCGGCTTGTCGAACAGCCAGGCGTGGTTGTAGCCATGCTCGCCCATCGGCGGTACGCGGCTGTCGATCGCGTGCCCGAGTGCGCGCGGTTGCCGCAGATCGAGCGGAGTGCCGACGACGGACGGAAAGGCGCCGGTTGGGATGCCGCTGGCGTCCGTTGCGACATAGCGTCGCGCGAGCACCTGCAAGCGCTGCACGCGGATCGACCCGCTGCCCTCGCCAGCCAGGTTGAAATAGGCGTGGTTGGTGAGATTGAGCGCCGTCGGCTTCGAGGTCCGCGCCTCGTAGTCGATCTGCAGCGCGTTCCCGCTAATCAACCGATAGGTTACTGCGACCTGAAGTCGCCCTGGAAAGCCTTGGAAGCCGTCAGGACTGTTCAGACTAAAGGTAGCCGCTCGGGAGCTTCGCGACCGCACCGACCATTCCTGCGTGTCGAACTTGGCCTTGCCTCCACCATGGAGCGCGTTGGGGCCGTCGTCCGCCATAAGCCGCACCGGCTTGCCGTCGATCGTGAAACCTGCACCTGCTATCCGTCCAGCATAGCGGCCGATCGTCGCACCGAACGACACCTTGCTGTTCTTAACGCGAAACTCTGCCGGGGTCGCGAAGCCGAGCAGTATGTTCGCGGGGTAGCCGTCACGATCGGGGACTTCGATCTGTGTAACCGTAGCGCCGAATGGAATCAGACGGACGACCATGCCGGTGTCATTGTGAAGTTCGATGACATCGTTACTCGACTGTGCACTAGCGACCGGTGCCAAAGTGAGGGCGAGAACAATCATTATCTGACGCATATCTGCTCCGGATCCAGTTTGCGTATGGCTATATACCGTGGAAGATGCTGATACGCACCGATAAAGGCATTCCTCGGACCTGTCTCATTGTCTATGTGCTTGATCCCACGTGCGCTGGAGCGCCGACGAATCGGGGTTGATCATGCGGGCGAAGATCAGGTCGTGGATCGTCGCGACGGCATCATTCGGGGGAAGCGGCCATCGCCCGAACTTCCGTTCGAAATGACCGCCTGCGATCAGATGATTGAACCCGCGCTCCATAGGCGCGGGACGGGCGAGCCTGTTTCGGTCGTCCCCCGACAAGTCCGTCATTCGATACCCTTGCCCATTGATACCGATTGCGGATCAGTCCGCCCTCGGCCGCAATATGGCATTCAATTGGGTGAGGCGACCCGGAATGCATGCGAGATGAGGGCGGCGTAAGCCATTGCCTGGAGCTTGGGGGGGAACGCCCCCGGAAATCCGCGATCGTGCGAACGTCCGGTCGCAGGCCGCCCAGCAGCCACATTACTCCCAGGTTGCGCCCCGCCTCTGCCGCCAGGCACCGGCTCGACCGGACCCGGTTGAAATAGCCGTAGAGGTGGAGGTACAGCTTCAGCATATCAGCAGGGTCATAGCCGGGCCGACCTGCGCCTTGGGTCGCGCCAGCCAAAAGCACGCTCATCTATGTCTAGCTCGTCGATGAACACCGCGATGAACCATGTCAGGTTGTCCGCCGATACGTAGTCATCAACCGACGCCAGCAGCAGCATTTGATCACGGGAAAGCCCTTCCTGTATCCCATGCCGGATCATATCGATCCGGCCACCACGCAATAATCCGTCATGACGTTTTCAGACGGTCTGACAGTCTGACTGTCTGGCGTATATTACTGGTATACCCTGAGTGGGTATGGGCTTTGGTACACAAAACTCGTTCAAACAGGGTCGATAGCAGAGAAATCGGACGCCTCATTATGAGGATCTAGAGTCTGCCTGAACACATTAGGGGTGCGCGTCTGACATTGCTGCGTCAGCCTCTGCCTGTCGACGGCGATCACGAGCAATCTTGGCGAGCAGCGTTCGACTGCAGCCAGTCGCATCCATTATATCGCGCCAGCTTCGGCCATCGCGAAGAAGGCTCGAGATTGCAGCGTTGCGGGTCTTGTTCTCGGGGCGCCCCTTATAAAGACCCGCTGCCTTGGCTTTTGCAGTGCCTTCGGCCTGTCGACGACGGCGATCCTCATAGTCCTTGCGGGCAACCGCGGCGAGTACGTCCAACATCATGGCGTTTACTGCTGCGAACATTCGGCCGGTGAACTCATCCGTCGGTGCCGTCAGGATCCACGACGTCGGCAGGTCGAGTGCGACAACGCGGACCTACTTGGCGTCGATTAAATTGCGCAGCTTAATCCAGTCGGGTGAGGTGAGGCGAGAAAGCCGATCAACCTGCTCAACAAGGAGCACGTCTCCCGGCTCGCAATCCGACAGCAGGCGGAACAGCTCTGGCCGGTGAAGCTTGGCTCCACTTTCGTTTTCGACATAGCGGGCCGCAATCCGAAGCCCGTGCTCCGCCGCAAACACGTCGAGGGCGCTCTTACCGCGCGACGCATCCTGTTCGGAGGTAGAAGCGCGAAGATAGGCTCGGATGAACGTTCCGTAGTCTGCTATATGTGGTACTTATTAGTCCAGTCCTTTTTACGCGATTAGGAGGCGCTTAAAGTACCAGCTATTAAGAGGTCTGCGAAAGGCATACCTAAAACGTACCGGCGGAAAATAGAGCATATCGAGGGGGGGGATCGTCCGGAAAGCGGACGGACCGGAAGCGCCCAGAGCAGGACGTTCCAGTGGGAAGATCGCAGGCTCGAAAGTGGACATCCGTTCATCACCATGATCGCGTACGCAACGTCCGTGATCGTGATGTTATCAGCGGACGCGCATTCCCGGCGGTACTAGAGCGGAACACTTCTCTGCAAATTCCTGGCGGAATGCAGCAGGTGCTGTTGGAAAAGTAAGCGACTTTCCGTTGTACGTCGCAACTAGTGGCGCGCCGTTATTTAGTGCCGACAGTACGGGATTGCTGATCGCAAACTGAAATTCGAAGGCCGTTTGATCTCCGATCAGTCGTAGATCGGGATTGGCAAAACGCATTGCGGTACCAAACTTCAAGGACATCACAGGCTGGGGCCATTTTTGCGCTGCCGTGAATCCTCTAACCTGAACGGTGGTTTGCGTACCGCTGCACGTCATAACGAAGCTTGGTTTGCCTTCCTCGTAATAACTGATTGCAGGACGGGTTGGGGTCATTCCTGCAATATCCCACTTTGCCGAACCTTCGAGAGGCATAATCGGAAGCAGGAGAGTGGCGAGGACGGCAATCATGAATAGGTCCTTTGCAGTGACGCAGTAGCATGGAGACTATCATCGAATGCCGCTTAGCCAACAGTCATCGCAATCAAAGCCATGAGCCAACTCACGAGTTTGCATCGACCAACGCACGGCAGGAAACCTCGGTTTCCGCCGATGCATAAGCCTGCATCTGGGACGTCCTTTCAGTGGCTGATTTCCTGGGGTGCGTCCCCAAAAGCGGCCGTTCCGCTTCCCACCAAACCCGGACATTCGTGCTTACTACGCGGCGAGGCACCGACGACAAATAGCGCGATCAGAACGCCGCCAGAAAGCGTGAGCGTTTACACGAGATACCCTGTCGGATTGAGAAAGTGCACGACAACCTCTGAGGTGGGGTTTTTCGTCAGGGGAGCAGCGGCTGCTATTTTGGCGTGAGATCGAATCCTGGCGAAGTCGCTACCGTGCACGCTGGCTTGTTGCCGAGCAGATCTCGGAAGCCCCGCGAATGGCCAGCTCATCCGAAACCCGACATTCCCGGCCGATTGCCCGAACGACGGCTTTGTCCCATTTGACGCCCTCCGGGGGCAACCTCGCTCGTTTCCACCTTAAAATCGATGAGAAGGCATTCCCATTGGTTACGCAGGTCTGCCTCGCACCATGAGGAGGCCGTCGAAGAGCATGGCAACACGCTCGTTTGGCGGAACGGCCAAGGCGGCGTTGATCGCGGCTTGGTTCAATCCACGCCGACCCTTTGCAGGTGCGTCGTTGGTCGCAACAGATCCTGCGGTCGCAGCGGCGCCTGGCGTCGACGAGGCGGAATTGAAGTCATCGGGGGCCTGCGTGGCCTCGATCACGCGAAGGCTGTTGGCAGCGACGGCGGGGTCCACGCGGATCTGGGGCATCTCCGGGGCCGGTATCTTAGTCCGCGCCGAGAGCTTTTTCTCGGCATAGTAACGGACCTTCTTTCCATAGGTCGCGTACATGCCTCGCCGGAAAACGATCAGATCGTCCTCCGGCAGCAACTCGACTTCCTGAGGGAGCATCAGCGGCCGGCGCTGATCGGAGTCCGAAGTGGAGCCGCCTCCGCCACCCCACGTTCCCATCGAGCGCGACCGCGCCTTGAACGTGTAGCTGCCGAGCTGGTCCGAAATCTTCTTCGCTTCGGCCAAACCCGCGGGCCGAAGCACAAGCCGCACCGCGCAGTTTCGCTCGATGTCGGCCGCCACCTTGTCCCCATAGACGCCCTGGATCTGTTCGAGCGACTGGAACGCCGGAAGCATCCGCAACCCGTAGCCGGCGACATAGCTGAAGGCGTTCGCGAGTACGGTGCATTTGCCGAGGCTCGCGAACTCGTCCAGCGCGAGCAGCACCTTGATCTGATGCTTGTCGCCCTTCGGCAGCTCGCGGACGTTGCGGTCGATGAGTTGCTGGAAGAGCAGGCCGTAGATCGGGGCAACCCGCTCCAGGTCATCCGGCGACACGCCGAGATAGAGCGAAATCCGCTTGTCCCGAAAATCGCTCAGGTCGAAATCGCTCTCTGAGGTCGCCGCATCGACATAGGGGTTCAGCCAGCCGTTGATCTTGGACGTAACCGACTGGCGCAATCCGGAGAACGTGTTCGCCGACGAGCCGGTATAATCCTTGATCGCCGATACGCACCCTTCCGACAGGGGCTTCCCGGCCTTCTTACGATCGGCGATGATCTTCGGGAAACGACGCTGTGCATCACCGGCCGCAAACTGGCGGTACACCTCGCCAAGCGTGAAGGGGAGGGCGTCCTCCCCATCGTTGACGGTAGCCGCGATATAGGCGGTGATGCCGAGGAACGCGGTTCGTGCGCCCTCGGCCCAGAACTTCTCGCCCGTGAGCGGATCGGGATAGAGCATTGCCGCGATCTTCTGGAGCTCATTGATGACCTCCACCGGGTCATGCCGGTTGATGTAGCTCAGCGGGTTCCACCGCACGGTGCGGCCGGTGGGATCGAGAGGGTTGAAGAGCAGCACCTCATGCCCGAGCACCTTCAGCCGATACCCCGCCGTGTTGTCGTAATTTTCCTGCTTGATGTCGAGCACCACGAGAGAATCGAGCCAGTCGAGTAGGTTCGGGATGATGACGCCCACCCCCTTGCCGGCGCGCGTCGGGGCTTCCAGCATCACATGCTCGGGTCCGCCAAAGCGCATCACCTTGCCGCCGAACTTGCCCAGCACGATGCCGGCCGAGGCGAGCATCTTGCCGTTGCGGACCTCGCCGACCCGCGCGAAGCGCGCCTCGCCGTGGAGCTTTTGCCGCGTGAACAGCGTCGAGACGATGATGACGACCGTCAGGACAAGGCCGATCCCGAAGCCGATTAGGAACGGCTGATAGACGATCGGATAGCCCTTCAGCGCCCACAGCGCGGCCGGCACCTTGCGCCACGGGGTATGGGCGTTGAGGAGGTGGGCACGCCACAGGACGGCGAGGGCGCCGATCGCGGCGCTGACGAACATGCCGATGACGCCGAGGAACGCGATCGCGCCCGGCTGCGACCCTTCGTCGCTTCGCACCCATTTTCCGTTCATGCCGGCACCCCCTTCAGTCGGTTGGCTTGCTCGCCGGATCGAACCATACTTCGGTCATGCGATAGCGCGCCGGCTGGCCCTCACCGGGTGGGAGGCGACGCATCTGCACGACGATATCAACCAGGGAGCGCAGCAGCGCCCGGATGTCGTGGCGGTCGAGATCGTTGCCGCCTTCCGATTCCTTCACCAGCAGCGTCAGCTGCTCGAGCGCGCCCTCGGCCGTATTGGCGTGGACCGTGGTGATCGAACCAGGATGACCGCTGTTGACGTTGCGCAGGTAGAAGAAGGCGGTGCCGTCCCGCAATTCCTGCAGAAGAATGCGATCGGGCCGCATCCGCAGCGCCGATTCCAGCAACTCCTTGGCGCCCGCCTTCTGGAGGCTCTTCCCATCCTTGGCGTACATCATGTGGACGTGGTTGCGCTGGGGTACGACGAGCTCGCGCGTGTCCTCGATCGTCAGGATCCGCTCATAGTCCGGGATCAGCTTGATGAGACCCTTAGAAAAGCTCGTCTTGCCGGAGCCCGTTGCGCCGGAAATGAGGATGTTCTTGCGGGCTTCGACCGCCAGCTTGAAGAAGGCGCGCCAGTCGCCCGCCTCGCGCAGTCGTAGCAGATCGGGGTCGACCTCCTCGTACAGGCCGTGCGCGCGGACCTCGCTGAAGAGGCCGGCACGCTCGAAATCGTCGATGTTCATCGTCACGCCCGACGCTTTGCGGATCGTGATCGAGATGAAGCCTTGCTCGACCGCCGGGGGAACGACGACCTGTGCGCGCTCGCCGCCCGGCAGGACTGAGGAGCATATCGGATATTCGGAATTGATGTCCTGCTTGGTCAGCCCCGCGATCAGCTTCGCCAGCGTCATGAGTGCCGCATTGTCGAGTGCGGGCTCCTCATGCCACTCCCAGCCACCCCGCGTCTCGAGGCCGATTATCCCCGGCTCGTTGATGACCAGCTCGGTCACATCATCGCGAAGAAGGTGCCGTCGGATCGGTTCGGCATTATGCTCGTAGATCAGCGAGGTCGGACTGGATGCCACGGCCTTAACGCCTCAATCCCACGTCATAAACCGAGCGGAAATCGAAGTCCTTGGCGACGAAGATCGCCGCGATGTCGCCCTGGTTCTTTTTCAGGATCGGTTTGATGTTCATGGTTTGCTGAAGGACGGTCTGCCCGGTTTGCCCGGGAACCTGCGTGGTGTTGCTCCCCTCATTGGCAACCGCCCGACCGGCGATCTGCGAGGCATCCTCCAGCACCGAGATGACGAGCCCGACGCCGAAACGTGCCCAGAACTGGGTATCGACGCCGCCTGGCAACCCGGCCCGGCCAAGGCTGTCCGCTGCCGGCGACCCGAGCTCGATCGCGACGCCACGCGGCGTCAGGGCGCGCGTCCACAGCACGAACAGGCGCGCTTGCCCCTGCGTGATGCCACCGGAATACTGCCCCAGCACCTTGGTCCCCTTGTCGAGCAGGACGATGCGGCCGTTCTCGGAATAGACGTCGTGATTGATGACGCAGGACACGAAGCCGGCCTGTGTCGAGTTGATCGCCGTTTGGAGCGTGCAGGGGATGACCGTGCCGGCACTCAGCAGAAGGTTACGGTCCGCGACCATCGTTGCCCGCACCGTCTGGATCGCGGCATGGCCGAGCTGATCGCTGAAGTCGGTCGGGCCCTTGCCCGCCTCGGCCGGACCGTCTTCACCCGGCGCTCCGAAGCCGATGGCACCGAGGCCCCGCCGTGCGACAGTGGATTGGCCGCCGCGCGTCCGGTCGTCGAGGTCCGTGCCCTGTTGGGCGTCGGCACCGGCGGAGGCGGGAAGGGCGGCCGAGGCCAGCCCGGTGTTGCCAAAGGCCATGATCGGCGACCGCCGCGCCGCATCGGCCATGGCGCGTGCCTGTTCGGCACGTCGCTGCTCGGGAGATTGCTGTCCGTTCGCCGTTGGGGAGGTTGTCCCGCTCGTTGCCGGCACCGGATTTCCGTTGGCATCGGCGACCTGCGGCCCCGGGGCTGCGGCGATCGGCCGCCCGAAGATGTCGGTTTGCGCCGCGCCGGGCTGGCCGAGCTGACCTGTCCGGGTCGCGCGAACGCGACATGCCAGTGGTTCGCGTGACCGCGATCCCCCGGCCCGAGCAGCTCGATGATACGGATACCGCTCTGTGCCATGAGGGCGCGGATCTGCTCGCGGT
Organism: Sphingomonas sp. STIS6.2; assembly: GCF_000732685.2. Taxonomy (NCBI): domain Bacteria; kingdom Pseudomonadati; phylum Pseudomonadota; class Alphaproteobacteria; order Sphingomonadales; family Sphingomonadaceae; genus Sphingomonas; species Sphingomonas sp. STIS6.2. The sequence continues at coordinate 12,358 of NZ_JPDP02000044.1, read as the reverse complement.
CGATCGCGTGGACGCCGCCTGCGGGAACGAAATCGACCGCTTGGCCGAACTTGTGCCAGCTATACCGCGCGCCGTAGCTGGCGTTCATTGGGCGGATCGTATCGGTAATCCGCGAGCCAAAAGCGCGACGAACGAGGGCTGCGACGTTCGACGCCGAGAGCGCGCCCACGGAGCCGATAGAAGACCGGTCGTCGTCGATATGCGAGAGCGCGCAGGCATCAAAAACGGTTGCCGGCGTGATACCGTAAGTCGCGAAATCACGGCCGCGGATCGTCAGCGGCCCCGCCTCGAAGTCCGCGCCCAACGCGATCAGATCACGCACCGTCGCCTCTGCGTCAGCTGCGTTGCCGGGCTGCCTGGCGAGGACCGCACCCGAACGAACGGAGATTGCGAGCGACGCGGGAGATGGCGTTCCGGCCCCGGCAAGCCCGGCGGCACAGAGTTGAATTGCCTTCGCTACGATACTCGCCGGAAGCACACCAATGCACCATTGCTGAATTGAACCCAAGCAGATGTCAGCGACTACAGGACATCGACATCAAAAGCCTAAACCTGAAGCATAAGGCAAACAACAACACATCTGGAGTGATCCATTCGCGATTATGGAGTGATGCGGCGTAATCTATTGCGACTAGAGGCACGGTATTGCACCATGACCATAGGAGATGTGTTTCAAACCGCTTTAGGCAATTGTCAGCTAGGCCAGAACCTAGCTGATTCAGTTGTCGAGTGGTTTGAGGTGACTGGGACGACGGTGGATATACGGGGCATGCGCTCTTGAAGCTGCAAGCTATATCGGGCGGGTTGGCGCTCTTGATCGCCATCGGCTTCTGGTATCGGCCGTTTGACGACAAGCGGGCTGGGAGGCGCGGTGAGGTTTCGGCCTGCAGCGTCGCCGCGACCCATGACTTCTGCGATGCCGTTGCCGGCCTATCGACGGCGCTCCGCAATCCCTTCTTGCGGGTGGACCGAACCGGCATCCTGCCGCCCCGCGATACGCCAGGGGCCGTCGATCCCTCTATCACTCAGGCGAACATCGGCACGACGATCTGCCGACCCGGCTATGCACGATCGGTCCGCCCCGCCTTCGCGGTTACCGCGCCCGTCAAACGGCGCTTGATGGACGCGCAGCATCCGGGCGAGTCCTTCGCCGATTACGAACTCGACCATCTGATCCCGATCTCGCTTGGCGGCGCGCCGCTCGACCTACGCGATCTGTGGCTTCAGCCCCGGCGCGGCCAAGCGAACGCGGCCGACAAGAATGCCTTGGCCTATGTCTTGTGGCGACTGGTTTGCGAGCGCCGCGTGCCACTTCGGACGGCGCAGCAGGCCATCCGGCGCGACTGGACGACGGCCTACGACACATTCGCGACGCCCCAGAATTTGGCGCGCTACCACTTTGCGCACCGGCAAGTGGAGCCCGACTAGGCTAGCACCGGGTCGCCGGATCCGATCCCAACATCAACCAAGGAGGATATCATGCCCCAGAATATTGCCGAGTTTCGGATCATCGGTCGCATCGGCAAAATCACGGCGCGCGAGAAGGTCACCTATGTGAGCGTCGCCGCGAATTATAACCGGCGCGATGGCGACGACTGGAAGACCGACACGCTGTGGAACAGCGTCGTGTGCTTCTCCAATGTAGGACCCCAAGTCGAAGCAGCCGGGAGGGGCGATCTGGTGCATGTCACCGGCCGGGTCCGCGAGAGCAACCACGGCGAAGGCAACGAGGTTTCCTACCGCACCGAGCTGATCGCCGACACTTTCTCGATCCTGACCAAGGCCGAAGCCGAGCATAGCTGATTGGGGGCGGGAGCGGGTTGGCGACACGGCTCCCCCCCCGCCGCGTTGCGGTCCAGCCAGCGTGACCGTCCCGACCCGGTCGGGTGACGATCCTCGCTCGGCTCGATACCTGGACGAAGGAGATCGTCGCGCCGCGCGCAGCCAATCGTCTCCTGCCGACCATCCAGAGTGGAGGATGCCGCCTGGCTTTCGGTGATATTTTCCGGAGGCCAAAAGTGACCGAAACCTATCAGCTTCACAGGACGTGGCCGATGGCGAGACTACCGCTCGATGCCGAAATCCGAGCCAAGAACATTGTCGAACAGCTCGGCGGGGTATGGCGTGGCACCCGCGGCGAATGCCGCTGCCCGGCCCATGACGATGGCTCGCCCAGCCTGTCCGTCCGCCTCGGCGATTCGGCGATCCTCTTCCACTGTTTTGCCGGCTGTACAGCGCTCGAGGTGCTGAAGGCGCTTCAGCGCAGGAAGCTCCATGACCGTTCTGCCGTGGCAATGCCGGAGGGCAAGCCGAAGCGCGACATGGGCGCGCTCGCGCTGCGTCTCTGGAATGCCAGCGTGCCGGTCGCGGGCACGCTCGCCGAAGCCTATCTCGTCGCCCGCGGCATCTCCGCGCCCTATCCCAAGGCTTTGCGCTTCAACCCGGCGACCATATTCGGCTCCGGTGCCGACAGACGCGTAATGCCCGCGATGATCGCCGCAGTCGAAAACGACCTCGGACTGGTTGCCGTCCAACGGACCTTCCTCGATCCTGTCGATGTGCTGCGCAAGCCCATCCCAAAGCCGAAGGTTGCGCTCGGACTGCTCGGCACAGCAGCGATCCGTCTTGCGCCTGCGACCGACGAGCTGGGCCTTGCCGAAGGGATCGAGGACGCCCGATCGGCGACGCAATGGTTCGGGACGCCGACATGGGCGCTGGGCGGTGTCGAACGGCTAGCCTTCGTCGCGATCCCGGAGAAGGTCCGCCGGGTGATCGTTTACGGTGACCGAGGCCGCGCGGCCGACCGCCTTCTGGAAAAGGCACACGATCACCTGACAGCGAACGGGCGCGAGCTCATCAGCCGCGTGCCCGAAGATCATGACGACTGGAACGATGCTTGGCGCGCGCACCAGCGGAGTGCATGAAAGCGCAGCAGCGGCAGGTGACTTACGCGGATCATGGGCGTGTCAGCCGAGCCGCATCAACTGGGAAGGGTAAGGGGCGACGAGCCTCTTCAGATCGTCCCATGGTGCCGATAGCCAGCGATCATAGTCGTCGTCGTGAAGGACCACCGGCATCGCCTTTGGATGGATCGGCGCGACGATCGCATTCGGCTCGGTGGTCAAGAACCCATAGGCATTCCCGCGCTCGGTCGGTCGCCAGATCCCGGCAAAGGCAAAAATCGGGCGGCTAGGCACGTCGAACCAGTGAAGCGGCTTCTTGCCGTCCTCGCCAGGCGCGATCCCGAACTCGGAGAACGCCGTTACCGGCACCAGGCAACGGCGCGCCGGCGTAGTCAGCATCGACCGCCAGAAGCTCGAGTTGAGATTGCGCACGTTGGTCACGTACTTGGTGAGCTTGACCGCTGCATCGCGCTTGCTCGGCACCTGCGTCGGTACACCCCACTCCATCCGCTCGATCTTCCGGTCGGCGCCGTCCTGGATGACCACCTGGCCGTAAAACGGCGTCTTCTTGCCCGTCGGAAAGATGTCGGGGGCCGGGTACGTCTCGTCGGGCTCGTAAGGTGGGCGGATGCCGAACGTCGCGGCGACCTCCGCCTGTTTCGCCGTCAGCCTGTATCGATTGCACATTCGAGCACCCTGTCGTTGTGCCGGCAAGCTTTGCCCGCCGGCACTCTGGCCTTAGAGCTTATCCTTCAGACCCTTGGCGGGCGTGAACGAGACCTTCTTCGATGCCGCGATCGTCATTGCCTCGCCGGTCGATGGGTTCCGGCCCTGGCGCTCGGGACGATCCTTGACGGAGAACTTGCCGAAGCCAGCGATCGCGACCTCTTCGCCCTTTGCGGCCGCGCCAGCGATATGCTCAAACACGGCGGCGATCGCGGCCTTGGCTTCTGCCTCGCTCGTGCTCGTCGTACCAGCGACGGCCTTGACCAGTTCACCCATATTCATGCTCGTGTACTTCCCTTGTGAAACTCACAGGACCTTAGCCATGACGAGCAACGTTTCAACGACGCTGCGCATCGCGGCCGACATCACGGCCTTCCGCTCGACTATCGAACGTTGGCATATCATCACCTCTTCGAGAGTATCGGACTGCGTGCGGCCAGAAGCGTCCGTCCAACCGGCGCCTCGGCAGATCCGAATTCTTGGCGTGGCCGCCTACCGTGCACCACGCTCCCGGGTGACGCGCGGATCTTCGTACAAGTCACGGATTGCGCGCAGGCGAAATACGTTCCACCAGCGCCGCCAACGATGCTCGGCCGCATCATGGAGCATATGGCACCGCTGACAGAGCGCCGCGAGATTGCCGGGCATGCTGTTGCCCGGATCATGATCGAGATGCGCGCAGGCGAGCACCACATAGGTCGTTCGCACCGACGCGAGGACGGAGTCGCCCTTGAGCGTGATCCGCTTGCCACGCGCTGAGCGCCAGCACGCAGCCTCTGCGTCCCACCAACGACCGTCGCCGAGATGGGCCACCCGTCGCATATGCGGTCTCGAGCAATGCTCGCAGCGCGCGCCGGCTCGGTCGAACCGGATCACGTTGGACAGCTGCCGCCAATCGATCGGGTAAAGCCAGCGGTTTTCGGGGCGGATCGGCATCTCGATTCTATGAGTCAGCCGATGGCAGAACGAAAGAGAAATCTTCCTGCTTTGTTTGCCGTATGTTGCGCAGCCGTTCCGTCCCGCGATCGTCCGTCGAATCCCGATTTGGTCAAACGGCTCGCTGGAATCGCCTTGACGGAGCGCTGCCATGAGCGGAACATAGAGAGAACGATTCGAGTTTGAGCTTATCATGTTTGCCGCGCCCACTAACCTCCAGCACAGTCTCGCACAGCTGCGAACAATCGCGGTTCCCGTCGCCGACTACCGTGTGTTGCCGTTCGGAATTCAGGGCATCGATAGCCGTCTGAGTGGCGGGGGCCTGCGCACGGGGGCGCTCCACGAGGCCGCAGCGCACAGCTGCTCGCTGGTCGACGACGCAGCCACCACGCTGTTCCTCGCCGGCATTGCAGCACGCGAATCGGCCCGGACTGGCGGGCCGGTATTGTGGGCGAGTTGCCGTAACGATCTTTACGCCCCCGGCCTTGCGCAGGCGGGCCTTCTTTCCGCTAACGTGATCTATGCGCAGCCGCTCGATGACGCAGCGCTGCTGGCCGTCATTGAAGACGCGGTGCGCGATCGCACACCGTCTGCGGTTATCGCGGAAGCACGGCAGGTTTCGATGGTGGCGACGCGCCGGCTTCAGCTGGTCGCGGCCGACGCAGACATCCCTGTGCTTCTCCTTCGGCGACGACGCGGGCGCGAGCAGGATCCGCTTGGCGAGCCGTCGGCCGCGTGGACCCGCTGGCGGATTGCCAGCGCGCCGTCCGAACGCCTGAGCGTCGCCGGGGTAGGGCGGCCGCGTTGGTCGGTCGAGCTTGCCCGCCAGCGCAGTGGCACGTCGTTTTCTATGATCGTGGAGGGATGCGATGAGACGGGTTGTCTCGCTGTTCCTGCCGCACTTGGCCATCGAACGGCTGAGACGGCTGGACCGGCACGCTATGCCGCGGCCTAGGCCCGTCGCGCTCCAGCTTCCTGTCGACGACAATCCCGGCGCCTGTTCCGTTCCGCGTGGTGGCGGTTGGCGACCCGGTGCACGCTGGGCCCGTACGGACGCGCCAGAGAGCACCGACGTCGAAAGTCAGATCGCAGCGCTCCCGGCACATGCGAAACCGCCGATGCGCGAACTCGGCCGGCGCTCGGAAGCGGCGGTTCACCCGTACCGCGGCGATGCGCCAGCAGAGCAAGCCATGTCGGTAGAAGCAACGGTCGCCGCCTTCCATGCGTCGCCGCTCGCGTTGATCGGGAAGGTCGGTCGGCGGGAAGAGGTCGTGGCAGCCTGCTCTTCGGCTGCAAGCCTCGGGATTGCCGTTGGCATGGCTGCAACGCATGCCCGCGCCTTGGTGTCGGACCTCGATTTCCGACCGGCTGAGCCGGAAGCAGATGCGGCGTTGCTTGACCATCTGGCGCTGCGCGCCGTGCGTCGTTGGACACCGATCGCCGCGGCAACACCACCCGACGGGCTGTGGCTCGATCTGACCGGCTGCGAGCATCTTCACGGCGGCGAAGAGCGCTTCTGCCAGCGGTTGCGCGCTTTCTGCCAGCGCGCCGGCTTCACGGCCCGTGTTGCGGTTGCGGATACGCCAGGCGCTGCGCATGCAGTCGCTCGCTTTGGGCGCGCCGCTCTCACGATTGTGCCGTCGGGGCGTACCGTCGAAGCGCTTGGACCTTTGCCGATCGCAGCACTGCGTTTGAACAGCGTAGCACTGACCGCCGGCCGCAAGTTCGGGTTCGAGACGGTCGCCGATCTCCTGCCCGTCGCCAGGGGACCGCTCGCGCGCCGTCTCGGCCTACCCGCGATCACGCGGCTCGATCAGGCGCTGGGCGGCGTCGCCGAGCCGATCACGCCGCGCCAGGATGCAGAGCTGCCGATCGTCGAACGGCGCCTGCTGGAGCCTATCTGCACCGCAGAGGCGATCGAGCGCGTCATGGGAGACCTGCTCGCCGATCTCGCCGAGGTGCTGCAGGCGAGGGGGCTCGGCGCTCGCGCCTTGCGACTGGTAGGGCTGCGGATCGATGGAGGCGAGCAAGTGGTCGGTGTCGGCACGTCCCGCCCGACGCGGGAAGTGTCGCATCTCCTACGCCTTCTGAAGCTTCGCATCGACCGGATCGATCCCGGGCTCGGCATTGAGCAGTTCACGCTGGTCGCACCCCACACCGAACCGCTCGATGCCATCGATCTGGGAGCCGTGCTCGCAGGCGAGACATTGGTACGCGATCCTGCCCGCCTGATCGACGTCGTCGCCGGCAGGATTGGCGCCCGCGCGGTGTACCGCCTCGCGCCCGTCGAAAGCCATGTGCCCGAGCGCGCAGTGATCCGAGCGGACCCTGTCGACGCACCCAGCGGCTGGCCAGAATGGGTTCGCCCCGTTCGGTTGTTCGCAAGGCCAGAGCCGCTGGCGCGCGTGATAGCCCTGCTGCCGGATCAGCCGCCCCGGCGCTTCGAGTGGCGCGGCACGACCTACATGATTGTCGCCGGCGACGGCCCCGAGCGCATCCACGGCGAATGGTGGCGTCGCGACGCCGAAGTCTGGGCGGTGCGCGATTACTATCGTGTCGAGGATGACAAGGGCGGCCGCTACTGGGTGTTTCGACGCGGTGATGGCTTCGAGAGCGAGACCGGCGATCTCAGCTGGTGGATGCACGGCGTGTTCGCATGACCGATTATGTCGAGCTGCAGGTGCTCACGCATTTCTCACTGCTCCGCGGCGCGTCGAGCCCGGACGAGCTGTTCGCGGCCGCGAATCTACTCGGCCTGGAGGCCCTGGGGCTATCGGACATCGGTTCCGTCGCCGGGGTCGTGCGGGGCTGGGAGGCGCAGAAGGCGACCGGCGTGCGCATGATCGCCGGAGCCCGTGTCGATCTCGCCTGTGGGCGCCGGCTGCTGCTTTATCCGACCGACCGGCCCGCCTGGTCCCGGCTTACCCGGCTGCTGACGGTCGGCAAGAAGCGAGCGGGCAAGGGCAAGTGCGAGTTAGTCTGGCACGATCTCGCGCCATGGTCCGAAGGGATGGTTGCCATCCTGCTTGCCGAGGAAGCCAGCGACCATAATGCGGTTGCGCTCGCCGAGCTGAAAACGGTGTATGGCAAGCGCGGGTATATGGCGCTGTACCAGCGGCGCCGGCCGAACGATGCGGTCCGCATCGATGCGCTCGCCCGCCAAGCCGCGGCCGCAGGCGTACGCGCGGTCGTCACCGGCGACATCCTCTATCACGCGCCCGAGGCACGGCTGATGCAGGACGTCGTCACTGCGGTCAGAGAGAAATGCACGGTCGACGAACTCGGCTATCGCCGAGAGGTGAACGCCGACCGCGCGCTCAAGTCGCCGGCCGAGATGGTTCGAAGGTTCAAGGCCTACCCCGACGCACTGCGCGCGAGCGTCGATATTGCGCGCGCCTGTACCTTCGATCTCGGCGAGCTGGCGTACCAATACCCGCATGAGCGGCTGTTGGAGGGGCTGAGCGCACAGGAAGCGCTCGAGCGCTTGGCGCTGGAAGCCGTCGACCGGATGTTCGATGGAGCAGTGCCCCAGGCGTACACCGATCAGATCACACACGAGCTGAAGCTCATCGCAGAGCTCGCATACGCCCCGTATTTCCTGACCGTCTACGCGATCGTGCGCGAAGCACGGCGTCGCGGGATCCTGTGCCAGGGGCGGGGGTCTGCCGCGAACTCGTGCGTATGTTTCGTGCTCGCGATTACCTCGATCGACCCGATCAAGCACGAGCTGCTGTTCGAGCGGTTCGTCTCGGGCGAGCGCCGGGAGCCGCCCGATATCGATGTCGATTTCGAGCATGAGCGGCGCGAAGAGATTATCCAGTGGATCTACGAAACCTATGGCCGCAACCACGCCGCGCTGACGGCTGTGGTGCAGCGCTACCGCGCGCGCGGCGCCGTGCGCGACGTCGGCAAGGCGCTGGGGTTGCCCGAGGACCTGACGTCGTCGTTGGCGGGTCTGGTCTGGGGTTGGTCGGCCGAGGGCGTCGGCGAGAAGCAGGTCAATGAACTGAACCTAGATATGGGCGATCGTCGGTTGCGGCTTACGCTCGAACTCGCCCGCAAGCTGATCGGCGTGCCACGCCATATGTCGCAGCACCCTGGCGGGTTCGTGCTCACCCACGACCGGCTCGACGACCTCGTGCCGATCGAGCCTGCCGCGATGGTCGACCGGCAGATCATCGAGTGGGACAAGGATGATATCGACTCCTTGAAGTTCATGAAGGTCGACGTGCTCGGCCTCGGCATGCTCGGCTGCATGAATCGAGCCTTCAACATGCTGGAGGAAACCAAGGGCGTGCGGATCGGGCTTGCCGACCTGCAGGACGACGATCCGGACGTTTACGCGATGATCCAGAAGGCCGACACGCTCGGCACGTTCCAGATCGAAAGCCGCGCGCAGATGTCGATGCTGCCGCGCATGAAGCCGCGCCGCTTTTACGACCTTGTCATTCAGGTCGCCATCGTGCGGCCAGGCCCAATTCAGGGCGACATGGTCCACCCATATCTGCGCCGGCGCGAGGGGCTCGAAAAGCCTGAATATCCCCGGCCCGAGTTGCGCGCGGTGCTGGAAAAGACGCTCGGGGTGCCGCTATTCCAGGAACAGGCGATGAAGGTCGCGATCGTGGGTGCGGGCTTCACGCCGGCCGAGGCGGATCAGCTGCGCCGCGCCATGGCGACGTTCAAGGTCACCGGTGGCGTATCGCACTTCTCGGAGAAGCTGGTCGAGGGCATGGTTTCCCGCGGTTATCCCCGCGACTTCGCCGAACGCACGTTCCGCCAGCTCGAGGGCTTCGGCTCCTACGGCTTCCCGGAGAGCCACGCGGCGAGCTTCGCCAAGATTTCCTACGCCTCGAGCTGGATGAAGCATCACCATCCAGATGTCTTCTGTGCCTCGCTCATGAACGCGCAGCCGATGGGGTTCTATGCGCCCGCACAGATTGTCCGGGACGCTCAGGCGCACGATGTGCAGGTCCGGCCCCCTTGCGTCAATGCGAGCCGCTGGGACTGCACGTTGGAGCCGACAGGCGGCCGCTACCTCGCGGTGCGGCTCGGGCTTCGCCAAGTGCGCGGGCTGTCGAACGCCGACGGGGCTGCGATCGTAGGGGCGCGTAGCACCACGCTGTTCGATAGCGTCGAAGATGTATGGCGCCGGTCCAGTGTACAGCGCGCCGCGATCGAGAAGCTGGCCGATGCCGATGCGTTTCACGCCTTCGGTGCCGATCGCCGGCAGGGCCTTTGGAAAGTAAGGGGGCTTGGCGAGGCGCCGCTGCCGCTGTTCGCCGCCGCGGATCGCGCTGCGGAGACGATCAGCGCCGAAGGGATCGAACCGTCCGTCGCTCTCCGTCCGTTGACTGACGGGCGCGAGGTGATCGAGGATTATCGCTCGCTGCAGCTGTCGCTGCGGGCGCATCCGCTGACGTTCGTTCGGGGTGAACTCGCACGACGTGGCGTGACCAAATGCGCCGAACTCGCGAATATCCGGGATGGCCGGCACGTCGAGGTCGCCGGCATCATTCTGGTCCGCCAAAAGCCCGGCTCCGCCAAGGGCGTGCTGTTCATTACGATCGAGGACGAGACGGGAATCGCGAACGGCATCCTGTGGCCCGATCGGTTCGAGCGGCAACGCCGCACGATCATGTCCGCATCGATGATCGGCATGAAGGGCAGGGTGCAGAAAGAGGGCGAGGTAATCCACGTCATCTGCGACCGGATCATCGACCATGGTGACCTGCTGCACCGCGTGGGCGAGATGTCGTTCCCCCATCGGACCGGCCGCGGCGATGGGGCCAAGCATGCCGGATCGCCTGACCGCGGTGACGCGGGTTGGAAGCCGGAGCCGCGGAACTGCTACTGGCCGCCGCACGCTGAGGGCATGGATCCCGAGGACGCCGTCCGCTTCAAATCGCATGACCTTCGTTGAGCGATGACAAAGCTTGCTCGCCACCAGCGCGTCGTCATCGCACTATCGGTCCATATCCTACGGAGCGGCGTCGCCCGCTGTTCGGACTCGCGCGTGGACGGCGTGGAGGTTCGTCTGGCGCTTCGGTGCCTCTTACCGCATTGCCCAGAGCGTTGGCCGCTTGAGCTCTACTGGGATGCGGCGTGCCAGGAGAATGAGATCGGCAGGGCACAGGGTGTGACCGCCGCGTTCAACGGCATTGTCCGTCAGCTACGCCGCGCAGGCCGATATGAGGAAGTGTTGGATCAGTGAGAAAGCGTGCCGCCCGCATCCTTGGCTGAGGCACCTCGGGGATGGTGCCCGTCGAATGGCGTGGATCGATCCGGCTGGCGTTTCCTTCCGACACGGCTTCAGCCTTCTACGTCGGCCGCAGTCAGCAGGATCGGGGGCTCCCCGCCGAGCCGCTTGACGAACTCGCGCTGTGCTATGCGGTGAATGTCGCTCTCGAACTCGATGAACACCTCGAGGGCAGTTTCGGAATCGAGCGTATCGCGATCGGGATCGAGGAGTTGCGTCAGAGCCTCGCTGGTGATGAGGAACTCGACCAGCCCCAAGTTGGTGGTACCCGTGAAGCCGACGCTCTCGCGTTCGGCAACCCAGTAATAGTCCCCCATCTCGAAAAGGACGCTTGGGTTGGCCATTCGAGCTTACTCCTCGGTCGGGCTGGAAGCAGGCAGATGGTCCGCCAGTGCTGCGATGCCTTCACCGGCAAATGTCGTGCTGGAGGCACCCTCGATTTGGACAGGATGCTCAACCGTCAGGACGGCCGCAGCTTGATGCTGGGGGTCCAGTTTTTGCCAATCGCGAACTGCCCGTTCCAGGTTGGTGACTTCGGCCACGTCGCTATCGCCGCGCGGGACGTTTTCGAGCGACGCGCTCACCCGCCAATTGATCTCGGGCGTCTTCGCGCTTTCACCCCAGGTCGCTTCTGTCATGATCGTCTACCTTCTCGCGTCTGGTTCTTGGCGGAAGTTCGAATGTAGCCCGACAGGACGCGTCCGTGCCAGTCCGAAGCCCACAATGCTCAAGCTTCAGGGGCCGCGGCGGGCGACCGCGATGATATCGAGCTTGCGTAGGGCTCGTGCCAAGCGTTTGGCATCGAGCAACCCGATGCTATGTGCGCGAAAGGCGCTGGCGAGTTGTCGCTCTGTCAATGGCGCCGACACCTGATCGAGAACGGCAAGCGCTGCTGCGCGCACTTCAGGGGGTGCAGCCTTCAGGGCGTCTAGGGCTTTCATTCTGCCTCGTGAAGGTGCTCGGTCCGATCGGTAGACCAACGACATAGCCCATCGCCATCCGACTTGCACGTACCACGCCCCGCGGTGCCGGCCCCCTGAAGAGCGAGCCGCACGGCCAACGCTCTGTGTGACATTGCCGGTTCTATCGATGCCGCCCGAGCAGGCACTTGCAGCCGTCTTGGTCGAACCCGGGCAACGCGTCTCTAGCCGGCTATCTCGACTGGCCACATAAGGTCGTGTATAACGTACCGTATTGGCCTGATGGGCATTTATATGAGACGTTAGATGCGATCGACTGTCGCTGATACTCTTCCCCCGCGCGTGAGGCGGAGCTTGACGAAGTTGGGCGCCGATATCGCGCTGGCGCGCAAGAAGCGCAGCCTCACGGTGGCCATGATGGCCGAACGCATCGGTGTGGCCAAGAGCACATATCTCAAGCTGGAAAAAGGCGACCCGACCGTCGCGTTGGGTACATACGCCATGACTTTCTTCGTTCTGGGTTTTGGCGAGAGCCTTGGAGAGATCCTCGACGCCCGGAAAGACGAGCAGGGTCTGTTGCTCGACGTGGAACGCATGCCGCAGCGCGTCCGCAGACC
>NZ_JPDP02000043.1:0-29072 GCF_000732685.2 Sphingomonas sp. STIS6.2 | reverse complement strand
GTCGTGCAGGTCGCGATCGTCCGCCCCGGACCGATCGAGGGCGACATGGTCCATCCCTATCTCCGCCGCCGCAGCGGCAAGGAGAAGGTCGACTTCCCCTCGCCCCACCCGCGTTTCGGTCCGCCCGACGAACTCCAGCAGCTGCTCCGCTTCACCTATGGCGTGCCGCTGTTCCAGGAACAGGCGATGAAGCTGGCGATCGTCGCGGCCGGGTTCACGCCGGGCGAAGCGAACCAGTTGCGCAAGTCGATGGCGACGTTCCGCAAGGTCGGCGGCATGGATAACTTCCAGGCCAAGCTGATCGGCGGCATGGTTCGCCGTGGCTATGAGGCGGAGTTCGCCGAACGCTGTTTCAAACAGATCGAGGGGTTCGGATCCTACGGCTTTCCCGAAAGCCATGCGCTGTCGTTCGCACGGCTGGTCTATGTCTCGTCGTGGATCAAATGCTTCCACCCCGCGGTGTTCGCCTGCGCGCTGCTCAATTCGCAGCCCATGGGGTTCTACGCTCCGGCACAGCTGGTGCGCGACGCGGTCGAACACGGGGTGACCGTGCTGCCCGTCGATGTGAATGCGAGCCTGTGGGACAATGGCCTCGAAGCCGGCACCACGGTCGGACAGGAATCGTTGCGCCTCGGCTTTCGGCAGGTCGACGGGTTCCGTGCGGAATGGGCGCACAATCTCGTCGCGGCGCGCACGCTCGCGCGCTTCACCGGGATCGAGGACCTTGCCCGCCGCGCCGACCTGCCGCAGCGCGCGATGAACCTGCTCGCCGACGCGGATGCGTTCCGCTCGCTCGCCAAGGATCGCCGCGAGGCGCTGTGGGACGTCCGCCGTACCCCGCCCAGGCAGCTCGCGCTGTTCGCCGCCGCCGATGTGCCCGAGCTGGGCGTCGAACCCGATGCACAGCTTCCCGCGATGCCCCTGTCCGAACAGGTCGCCGCCGATTACCAAACGACCGGCCTGTCGCTGAAGGCGCATCCGATGGCGTTCCTGCGCGATCGCTTCGCCGCCGAGGGAATCCTGTCGAGCGCGCAGGCCTGTGCCACCAGGGACGGCCGGCGCGCCAGGGTCGCGGGCATCGTCCTCGTCCGCCAGCGCCCGGGCAAGGGCAATGCTATCTTCGTGACGATCGAGGACGAGACCGGCGTCACCAACGGGCTGATCTGGGCGCGCGATTTCGAGTCGAACCGCCGCGCGGTGATGGCCTCGCGGCTGATGGTTCTCGAAGGGGTGATCCAGCGCAGCGAGGAGGGCGTCACGCATCTGATCGCATCGCGCGTCCAGGATCGCAGCGCGATGCTCCGGTTCCTGTCCGAGGACCATGCACTCGACGCGCCATTGTGCCGCGCGGACGAAGTGGTCCGTTCCGTCCCGACGCGCAGTCCGGATTCACGGACGTCGCTGTCGCAACCCTCGCGCGCGCAGCATCCCCGCGACGTGCGTGTCCTGCCCAAGTCGCGCGACTTCCATTGAGAGTGTCGGTAAGATGGTGGCAATCACCGCGCCGCCGCCCCAGATAGCGCAGAGTTCAATACGGGAGTGTATGTTGGCCACGCTTGGAATGTCGCCTGCCGAGAAGGACGCCGTCGAGGCGTTCCGTCGCGATGTCGTCGAACCGTCGATGACGAAACTCGTGATCATCGACTTCTGGGCGGAATGGTGCGGGCCGTGCAAGGCGCTCGGTCCGACGCTGGAAAAGGTCGCCGCGGATTATGCGGTCAAGGGCGTCGTGCTGGCGAAGGTCGACACCGACAAGAACCAGTTCATTGCCGCGCAATTCCAGATCAAGTCGATCCCGACCGTCTATGCGATGTACCAGGGACAGCTGGTCGCCGACATGACCAGCGCACGCACCGATTCGCAGCTGCGCGCGATCCTCGATCAGTTGCTCAAGCAGCTGCCGATCGAAGCGGAGGCCAATACCGACGCCCCCGACATCGAACCGCTGATCGCGATGGGTGAGGAGGTCCTTGCCGAGGGCGACGGGGAACGCGCGCTGGGGATCTTCCGCCAGATCGCCGACATGGCGCCCGAGCACCCCGCGGTCCATGCCGGCTTCGTCCGCGCGCTCGTCCTGACCGGGCAGCTCGACGAGGCGGCGGACTGGCTTGCGAATCTGGACCCCGCGATTGCCAAGGATCCGGCAATCCACCGCGCGCAGGCCGCGCTGGCGCTGGCCCAGTCCGCGCCGCCGGTCGCCGACCTGTCGCCACTGATCGCCGCGGTCGAGGCCGCACCAGACGACCTGGCCGCACGCTTCGCGCTCGCCAACGGCCAGATGGCGGCGAACGACCGCGATGCCGCCGCGGACAACTTCCTCGCCATCATCGCTGCGGATCGCGACTGGAACGAGAGCGCCGCGCGGACGCAGTTGCTGAAATTGTTCGAGGTGGTGGGCCTTGAGGATCCCTGGGTCTCTGGACAGCGGCGGCGCCTGTCTGCGATCCTGTTCGGATGACGACCCGGCTCTCCATCTTCCCCCTGCCCGGCGCGCTGCTGTTCCCGGGCATGCAGTTGCCGCTGCACCTGTTCGAGCCGCGCTATCGGGCAATGATCAGCGACGCGATGGCGCGCGACCGGCGGATCGGCATGATCCAGCCGCGCGGTGATGATGGAGAGCTCTACGCACTGGGCTGCGTCGGCAAGATCGCCGAGGTCGAGGCGCTCGAGGACGGCCGGTACAATGTCGTGCTGGAGGGCGTCGCGATGTTCCGCATCGTCCGCGAACTCGATGTCACCACGCCCTTCCGCCAGGTCGAGGCCGAATTGCTGCCGGTGATCGAGGACGACACGCTGTCCCTCGGCCGCCGCTCGTCGCTCGAACTCGAATCACGCCGCTTCGCCGACGTGCAGGGCTATGCGGTCGACTGGGACGCGGTCGCGCGGCTCGACGACGAGAGCCTGGTCAACGGTATGCGCTGGATCGCCCCGTTCGATTCCGCCGCCAAGCAGGCGCTGCTCGAGGCCCCCGACATCGAAACGCGCGCCGAGCTGATCATCCAGCTGATGCAGTTTTTCGGGCGACACGACGGCGACGAACAGGTGACGCTGCAATGAGCGGGCTCGATCCCTGGCTGCTCGAACGCCTCGTCTGTCCGGTGTCGCGCACCCCCTTGCGCTACGACGAGGCCGCGCAGGAGCTGATCTCCGATGCCGCCGGGCTCGCCTATCCGATCCGCGACGGCGTGCCGGTGATGCTGGTCGAAGAGGCGCGGCCAATCGATGGTGCCGCAACCGCCTGATGTCGAAACCCGACCGCCGCCTCGTCATTCTAGGGGTGGCCTGGAGCATCGGGCTCGCGGCATCGGGATGGTCGCCCTTCGACCGCGCCACCTGGTGGATGGAGGTGGCGCCCGTCCTGATCGCCTTTCCGATCCTGGTGGCGCTGCGTCACCGGTTCGCCTTCACCCCTTTGGCGCTGGTCCTGATCGCGTTCCACGGCTTCGTGCTGATGCTGGGCGGCGCCTATAGCTATGCCCGCGTCCCGGCCGGTTTCATGGTGCAGGACTGGCTGCATCTAGCGCGCAATCCCTATGACCGGTTCGGTCACCTGATCCAGGGGTTCGTCTCCGCGATCGTGCTGCGCGAGCTGTTGATCCGGGGTCGGCATCTCGCCTCGCCACGGCTGCTGACCGTCACCGTCCTCGCCTATTGCCTCGCCATCAGCGCGTTGTACGAACTGATCGAATTCGGTGCGGCGGTTTCGCTCGGCGAGGGCGCGGACGCGTTTCTCGGTACGCAGGGCGACCCCTGGGATACGCAGTGGGACATGCTGATGTGCCTGGTCGGCGCCGCGCTCGCCGTCATGCTGCTGTCCCGCCCGCACGATCGCCAGATCGCGCGGACGGGCGATGGTCAGATCGTCAGACCCTGAAGCAGCTTGGGCAGGTCGCCGCTCTCGCCGCGCGCCTCTGCCATGAAGCGATCCTTGAGCGGCGGTAGCGCGTTGACCGCGCTGATGCCGAAGCGGCGCACCGCGCTCGCGGTCTTGCCGGGCATGCCGAACAGCCGGGTCAGCGTGTCGGTCGCGGCGGCGGTCATGAACGTGTCGAGCCCGCGCCAGCGCTGGTAGCGCGCGAGCAGCGCCGCATCGCCGAGGTCGAGGCCGAGGCGTTTGCCCTCGACCAGGACTTCGGCGAGCGTCGCCACGTCGCGAAAGCCGAGATTCAGCCCCTGTCCCGCGATCGGGTGGATGCCATGCGCCGCATCACCGACCAGCGCGAGCCGCGTGTCGGTGATCCTGGCGGCATGCTGAAAGCCGAGCGGATAGGAGGAGCGCGGCGTCAGCTTCGACAGCTCGCCGAGAAAGCCGCCCATGCGCTTGCTCGCTTCGGCGAGGAACGCGCGGTCGCCCATCTTGAGCATGCCCGCGGCGTTTTTCGTGTCGACCGTCCACACGATCGCCGAGCGATGCCCCTCCGCATCGTCGGGCAGCGGCAGCAGCGCGAACGGGCCGCTGGCGTAGAAGATCTCGTAGGCGACATCCTCATGCGAGCGTTCGTGATGAAAGGCGGCGATGATCGCGGTATGATCATAGGACCAGTGCGCCATCGTGATCCCGGCTGCCTCGCGCGTCGGCGACTTGCGCCCCTCGGCGACGACGACCAGCGGCGCGCGGACCACCGCGCCCGAATCGAGCGTCGCGGTCACCCCCGCGGCACTGCGGTCAAGGTCGGTCGCGCGCGTTATCATCCGCAGGTCGACATGCGCCGCCGCGCTCGCGGCATCGAACAGCGTGTGACGGAGCAGCTTGTTCTCGTACATCGTGCCCAGCGCGCCGTCGTCCGCGGCGGGGACGAAATCGAGCTTGCCCGGTTCCAGCCCGTCGCTGACGCGGATCTGGCGGATCGCGCAGCCCTGCCCCGCCAGCGTCGCGCCGACGCCGATCGCATCGAGCATCCGGTGGCTCGCGCTCGCGACGGCCGAAGCCCGGCCATCGAAGCCCGGCGCCAGCGTGACCGCGGGGTCCGCCGGATCGATCACGATCGTCGAGATGCCGTGCACGTCGAGCGCCACGGCGAGCGTCGCACCGACCAGCCCGCCACCGAGGATGAGTACATCTGTGTCCATGATGCCGCTCTATCCCGCCCGCCCGCCGCTGCCAACGCAGATCCGGGGTCGCTTTAACCCGTGTTGTCGCGTGCTCGCCTTGACGTCGGACCCGCCCGGCGCGATGAAAAGTCGGATTTTCGCACATTGAAGGATTTGAGGTCATGGCCAGCCGCGCGCAGCCAGCCTTATGGCGTGAGACGGTAAAGGCGGGGGCGGTGCGCAGCGGCGCACTGATCGCCGCGATCGCGCTGTTCGTCGCGACGTTGCTGATGGCGCTGGCGCTGGCCAGCTATCATGCCAGCGATCCGGCGCTGAACACCGCGTCGGGCGGCTATCCCGCCAACCTGATCGGCCCGCCGGGCGCGTGGTTCGCCGATATCGCGCTGTCGCTGTTCGGCCCCGCCGTCGCGCTGCTGCTGCCGGTCGGGCCGATCCTTGCGATGCGGCTGTGGCGCGACCTGCCGGTCGGACGCTGGGCACGGATGCTGCGCGGCGCGGCGCTCGGCGTCGCGCTGATGGCCAGCGCGCTCGCCTTCGTGTCCGACGCGTCGGTGCTCGCACTTCCCGCAGGCTGGGGTGGCATCATCGGCCTGTCGGTCGCCAATGCGGTGCATTGGGGGCTTGGTTTCCTGGGCCAGCCGGTCGCCGAACTCTGGTCGGCGCGCGCCGTCGGGCTGGTTGCCGCGATCGCGGGCGCGATCGTCTGGGGCAAGAGCATCGAGATCGATCTGGGCGAGCGCAAGTGGCGCTTCCGGCGCAATCGGATCCCGGCGCTCGGCTATGATGATGGTGCCGACGGTTATGTCGGCGGGCCTGACGACGAGGACGAGCCGCTGACGCTGACGCGCAAGCCCGTCGAGCCGCGCGCGATCGCCGAACCCGATCCACGCCCCGCGCCCGTCATCGCCGACCGCCAGAACGCCCCGTCGCAGGCGAAACCCAAGGAACGCCAGCTCGACCTACGCGACAATTACACGCTGCCGAGCGTCGACCTGCTGACGCCGTCGCCGCCGAGCCAGGGCAATGTCGTCGACAAGGCCGGGCTCGAACGCAACGCGCGGCTGCTGGAGAACGTGCTCGACGATTTCCACGTCAAGGGATCGATCATCGAGGTGCGGCCGGGCCCGGTCGTGACGATGTACGAGCTCGAGCCCGCGCCCGGCATCAAGGCGAGCCGCGTGATCGCGCTGGCCGACGATATCGCGCGCAACATGTCGGCGATCTCCGCACGCGTCGCGGTGATCCCGGGACGCAATGTGATCGGCATCGAACTGCCCAATGCGCGGCGCGAGGCGGTGTCGCTGCACGAGCTCGTCGGCAGCCAGACGTTCGAGGATCAGGCCGCGCAGCTGCCGATCATCCTGGGCAAGAACATCGCGGGCGATTCGGTGATCGCCGACCTCGCGCCGATGCCGCATCTGCTCGTCGCCGGGACGACGGGCTCGGGCAAGTCGGTCGGGCTCAACAGCATGATCCTGTCGCTGCTGTACAAGCTGACGCCGAACCAGTGCCGAATGATCATGATCGATCCGAAGATGCTCGAGCTGAGCATGTACGACGACATCCCGCATCTGCTGTCGCCGGTCGTCACCGATCCCGCCAAGGCGGTGCGCGCGCTGAAATGGGCGGTCGAGACGATGGAGGATCGCTATCGCCAGATGTCCTCCGTCGGCGTGCGCAGCCTCGCCGGCTTCAACGACAAGGTGCGTGGCGCCAAGGCCAAGGGGCAACCGCTCGGGCGCAAGGTGCAGACCGGCTATCATCCCGACACCGGTGCGCCGATGTACGAGGAGGAGAAGCTCGAATATGACGTGCTGCCGCAGATCGTGGTGATCGTCGACGAGCTGGCCGACCTGATGATGACCGCGGGCAAGGAGGTCGAATTCCTCATCCAGCGGCTCGCGCAGAAGGCGCGCGCGGCGGGCATCCACCTGATCATGGCGACTCAGCGGCCATCGGTCGACGTCATCACCGGTGTCATCAAGGCCAATCTGCCGACGCGGATCAGCTTCCACGTCACGTCGAAGATCGATTCGCGCACCATTCTCGGCGAACAGGGCGCCGAACAGCTGCTCGGCAAGGGCGACATGCTCTACATGCCCGGCGGCAAGGGCATCGTCCGCGTCCACGGGCCGTTCGTCAGCGATGACGAGGTCCGGCTGGTGGCGGATCACTGGCGATCGCAGGGCCTGCCCGATTACATCTCGTCGGTCACCGAGGAGCCCGAGGACGGCTTCACGCTCGAAGGCTCGCCGACCGGCGAGGATTCGGCGGAGGACCAGCAATATCGCAACGCCATCCAGCTGGTCTGCGAATCGCAAAAGGCCTCGACTTCGTGGCTGCAGCGGCAGTTGCGGATCGGCTACAACTCGGCGGCGCGATTGATCGAGCGGATGGAAAAGGACGGCATCGTCGGCCGGCCCGATCATGTCGGACGCCGCGAGGTCCTGCGCGATACCGAAGGGCATGCGATCTGAGGGGTTGAGGGGGCGTCCAGCATACCCTGCCCGTCATCCCAGCGACAGCTGAGATCCAGAGCCCCAAAACCCGGTCTATGCGGCGCTGGATCCTGCGCCAGGCCCAGGATGACGGAGGCTCTGGCGGCAATGACCCGATCCTCACGCATCCCAGTTCACAACCCGTTCAAGCCCGGCCCGGCATTGCCCGCGTCCAAGGAGATTTCGATGTTCAACACCCGCCCCGCGGTGATCGCGACGATCGCCGCCCTCTCGGTCGCCGCCGTGCCGTCGCCGATCGCCGCGCAGGCGACTGGCGACCTCGCCGCCGTGCAGAAGCACCTGCAATCGGTCACGACGATGACCGCCGACTTTTCGCAGGCGGATCGCAACGGCAAGGTGCTGACCGGCGTGCTGACGCTCAAGAAGCCGGGCAAGCTGCGGTTCCAGTATGAGAAGGGCGTACCGATCCTGATCGTCGCCGAGGGCGGCGCGCTGACCTTCATCGACTATTCGGTAAAGCAGGTGCAGCGCTGGCCGATCAAGAATTCGCCGCTCGGCGTGCTGCTCGACCCGAGCCGTGACATCACGCGCTATGCCAAGCTGGTGCCCGGCTATGACAACCGCGTCGTCTCGGTCGAGGCGAACGACCCCAAGCATCCCGAATATGGCCGCATCACCTTGGTCTTCGCACGCGATGCCGCCGCCCCCGGCGGGCTGATGTTGCAGGGCTGGGTCGCGCTCGACAGCCAGAACAACCGGACCACCATCCGCCTGTCCAAGCAGAAGTTCGGCGGACCGGTCAGCGACAACACCTTCCGGTGGAACGACCCGCGCCGGACCCGGTAAGTCTGGTCACCTCCTGAAAATGAACGGCATTGTCGTTTCATTCATCCCGGCGACAGGTTCCTGGCGCTAGGGGCTGAGTCGCGGATGTGGGGCATTCGGGATTTTTCCCCCTGTTGCCCGGATGGTGTCCCCATTGTCTGCCTGCGTGACGAACGCTGAGTCGGCCCTCGCTCCACGCCCCCGGAGCGGGGGTCTTTTCGTTGATCGGCACGCCGCCGCGCGATCCTTGTCGCCACCCCCACGCGGCGCTACATCGCACGCGTGAAAATCGTCTCCTGGAACATCAACTCGGTCCGCTTCCGGATCGCAATCGTCGAGCAGTTTCTGAAGGAAGCCGCGCCCGACATCCTGTGCCTCCAGGAAACCAAGGTCGTCGACGACGACTTCCCCTTCGAGACGTTCCGCGCGCTCGGCTATGAGCATATCGTGCTCCACGGCCAGCGGATGCATCACGGCGTCGCGATCCTGAGCAAGGTGCCGATCGTCGCCGACGACCGGTTCGACTGGCAGGCGAACAGCGAAGCCCGCCACGTCGGCGTACGCCTGGAAAACGGCGTGAGGCTGGAGAATGTGTACATTCCCGCTGGCGGCGACGTCCCCGACCGCGACGCCAATCCGAAATTCGGCCAGAAGCTCGACTTTCTCGAGCGGATGACGCGCTGGTCGGAAACGCTCAGCGGCCCGACGATCCTGGTCGGCGATTTCAACATCGCGCCGCTCGAGTCGGACGTCTGGAGCCACAAGCAGCTGCTCGACGTCGTCAGTCATACGCCGGTCGAGGTCGAGGCGCTGGCCCGGCTTCAGGCGGCGGGAAACTGGGTCGATCTCGGCCGCCGCTTCCATCCCGCCCCTGCGCGGCTGTTCACTTGGTGGAGCTACCGCGCGAAGGACTGGGCGACGTCCGATCGCGGGCGGCGGCTCGATCACATGTGGGCGACGGGCGCGGCCGCGGACGCCGCCGTCGCGCATTACGTATTCGAGCCGTGCCGCAGCTGGCTCAAGCCTTCCGACCATATCCCGATCCTGACCGAGTTCGCCTTTTGAGCGATCGCCCCAATCCGCGCGCCGCGGCCCGCGCGGTCGATGCCCTGCGCCGCGGCTGGCCGATCGCGATCGACGGACTGACGTTGCTCGCGGTCGAGACGGCGGACGCGGATCGACTCGCGACATTCGATCCGCCGGCGACCGGCGGGGTGCTGATCTCGTCGGGACGGGCGGTGACGCTGAAGCTCGCCAACCAGCTCGAGGCGGCCGACCCGACCGCCCCCGTCCTCGTCGATCGCGCACCCTGGATCGACTTTCCCGCCGCGACCGCGCTTGCCGACCCGCAGTTCGACCTCGCGACGCCGCTCAAGGGTCCTTTCCGCACCCTGCCCGTCCCGCATCCCGACGCCGCCGCGGCGGCGTTGCGGCTCGCACGGATCGCCGGGCTGTTGCCCGCCTTCTTCCTGGGCAGCGGTGCGCCCGAGGCGACCGCGACCGCCGCCGATATCGACGCGCATGAGGATGCGACCCGGCTCGTCATCGCGACCCGCGCACGCTTGCCGGTCGAGGGCGCGGAGGATGCCGAGATCGTCGCCTTCCGTTCGCCGGAAAGCGCCGACGAACACATCGCCCTCCTGATCGGGCAGCCGAATGGCGATGCCCCGCTCGTCCGGCTGCACAGCGAATGCCTGACCGGTGACGTGCTCGGCAGCCTCAAATGCGACTGCGGGCCGCAGCTCCACGCCGCAATCCACGCGATCCAGCACAGCGGCTGGGGCATATTGCTCTATCTGCGTCAGGAGGGGCGCGGCATCGGCCTGGTCAACAAGCTGCGCGCCTATGCGCTGCAGGATCAGGGGTTCGACACGGTCGACGCCAATACCCGGCTGGGCTTTGCGATCGATGCACGCGATTTCGGTGTTGCCGCGCGGATGCTGAGCCTGCTCGGCCAGAACCAGGTCCGGTTGCTCACCAACAATCCGGCAAAGGTCGCCGGACTCGAAGCGACTGGTGTGACGGTGGCGGAGCGCGTTCCCCATGCGCTGCCCGCGAATCCGCACAATGCCCGCTATCTTGCGACCAAGCGCGACCGCACCGGGCATCAGCTTTGATCGATATACCTCCCTCGCGGCGGCTGATCGTCGTGTTCGGCGCCGCGGTGCGTGCGGACGGCAGCCCGAGCCCGACGCTCGAGCGACGGATCGCGTTCGCGGCAGCGGCGGCGGCACGCTATACCGAGGCGGACCTGTTCTGTTCGGGGGCGATCGGCCGTCATGGTCCGTCGGAGGCGTCGGTGATGGCCGACCGGCTGGCGGAAACGGTCGATCGGTCGCGGATCCATCTCGACGAAGCCAGTCTCGATACACTGCAGAGCGTGGTCGCGGCGACCCGGTTCGCCCGCGCGGGGCAGTATGCCCAGTGCATGATCTGCACCGACGGCTATCACCAGCCCCGCATCCGCATGCTGTTCGCGATGCTGGGCATGCCCGCCAGCGCGATCCACGTCCCGCATGGCGGCAGCCGCCGCTACCAGATCAAGATGCGCGCACGCGAGGCTGCGGCGATCCCCTATGACCTGGTGGCGGGCGTCGGCGCGATCCTGCGCAGGCGGCGGGCCTAGGCCCCCTCTCGCAGGACGCGCGCCACCGCGTCGAAATCGTCGGCCAGCGCATCGACGCCGATCGCCTTCAGCCGCGCGCCGTGGTCCGGCCCGCAATGCGACCCCGCGGACAGTCCGATGACATAGCCGCCCGACGCCACCGCGCCGGTCGCGCCGACCGGGGAATCCTCGAGGATCGCGGTCCGGCCGATGTCGACGCCGAGCCGTTCGGCACCGTAGAGATAGAGATCAGGCGCAGGCTTGCCGTTCGTGACATGCTCGCGGCCACTATAGAGATGATCGCCGAACGCGTCGCGCAGGCCGATATGGTCGAGGTGCCGCGCGATCCAGCGGGTCGGGCTCGACGAGACGATCGCCTTGGACAGATCGGCCGGCAAGGCTCGCACGAAGGCGACCGCACCTGCGATCGCTTCGATACCGGCGGCCATCACGCGGTCATCCTCCGCCTTGCGCGCCGCGTAGAACGCCTCGGGCAGCGGCCGATCGATCCAGCGCTCGATCGCGTCGACGAATTGCGGCCCGGCAAGCCCCATGAAGTTCGCCATCGACTCCTCCGGGGTGATCGGATGCCCCGCAGCTGTCAGCCATTCGGCGATATGCCGGTTGCCGAGCGCCTCGCTGTCGATCAGCACCCCGTCGAAATCGAACAGCAGCGCATCGAACCGGACCGCGCCGGTCATGCGCGATGCCCCCGCGCGCCGAACAGCGCGCTGCCGATCCGGACATGCGTCGCGCCGATCGTTACCGCGGTCTCGAAGTCGTCGGACATACCCATGCTCAGCCCCGACACTCCGCAATCGCGCGCAAGCTTTGCCAGCAGCGCGAAATAGGGCGCAGGCTCGACGTCGGCGGGAGGCAGGCACATCAGCCCCGCAACCGGGAGGTCGGCCGCGCGGGCCGCGTCGAGCAGCGCGGGCAAGTCGGCGATCGCACAGCCGCCCTTTTGCGGCTCATCACCGATATTCACCTGGAGATAGCAGTCGGGGCGCCGCCCGCTCTCGCGCATCGCCTTGCCGAGCGCCGTGACCAGCGACGGACGATCGACGACATGGATGCAGTCGAACAACGCGACGGCATCCGCCGCCTTGTTCGACTGCAACTGCCCGATCAGGTGCAGGACGACGTCGGGGTATCGCGCCTTGAGCGATGGCCATTTGTCCGCCGCTTCTTGGACGCGATTCTCGCCGAATATCCGCTGACCCTGTTCGAGCAGGGGTTCGATCGCCGCCGCCGGATGCGTCTTCGACACCGCGATCAAGGCGATGTCCTCGGGCTTGCGACCGGCGATCTCGGCGGCCTTGGCGATCCGCGCGCGGATCTCGGCCAGGCGCTGCGCGCGGTCGGTTTCGTCGGTCATGCCGTTCGTGTCTGTCATGCGGGGCGCTATAGGCAGCAAGATGCCGCACCGAAACCCCGTCCCGCGCCTCTGGCTGATGACCGACGAGCGGATGGGCGATGCGCTATGGCGTGCGTTGCAGCGTATTCCGCCTGGATCGGGGGTCGTGATCCGCCATTACCAGACGCCCCCGGCGCAGCGTCGGGCGCTGGCGCTGCGCATCCGCCGCATCGCGCAGGCGCGACGGCTGGTGGTGGTCGCGCGACCCGGATTTGCCGGGATCGATGGCGTGCATGGCGCCGGCCGCGGTGGGAGCCTGCGAACCTGGCCCGCGCATGATCGGCGCGAGGCGATGCTCGGCGCGCGAGCCGGTGCCGACGCGCTGTTCGTGTCGCCGATCTATCCGACGCGGTCGCATCCGGGGGCGCCAGCGATCGGTCCCGCGGCTGCTCTGCGGGTTGCACGCGGACTCGGACTGCCGATCATCGCACTAGGCGGCATGACGGCCGCACGGTGGCGGCGACTCAGGATGCTGGGCTTTCACGGCTGGGCCGCGATCGATGCGTGGACGTGATGGGGGCGGTTCACGGCTTATCGCCGGTCAGGCTGCGCCCGGATCAGAAGCGGAAGGCGGTCCCGAGATAGACGGCCTGGCTGTCGCGACGATCGTCCTCGAGCCGAACGAACCGCTCACGATCCGACCGATAGCGGACGCCGGCGGTCACATCGATGTTCCGCGTGAGCGAATAGGATCCGCCGAGATCGACCGAATAGCTCGGCGCATCCTCGACGAGACGCGGCGTATTGGCGAGCGGACGATCCGCCGCAGCCTTGACGCTGCCCGTGAACCGCTTGCCCGCATAGCTGACCGCCACATCGGCGGAGCTCCGGCTGCCCGGCATCCCGGCCAGATCCACGCGTGCCAGATCGCCCGACACCGCAAACCGCTTCCAGCCGACCGACATGCCCAGATTATACGCGATCGGCGCCAATCCGACGGTCGGCGCGGTGCTGGTCGCGAGACGCGTGGTATCGATACCACGGTTGGTCTGCGCGCGGACGGCGACGGTGACGGCACGATTGTCGCGACGCGTTTCGGCCGGGGTGAAGCGGAAGCTGCCGGCATCGAAGCCGCCGCGCGCGAACAGCGCCGCAAGCCGGGGGTCCGCCGCCGATGGGGTGAAGCCGCCCGTGCCGCGCACCGACAGCGCCGGGCGCTTGGCGATGCGGACCTGCTGTTCGGAGGCGCCGAACGCGGGCGCGACGAAGACCGCAGCGGCAGCAGCCACTCCGGCGAACATCCCGACCATCACGCGCTTGGCGACCAAAACAACAACTCCCTGCGAATCTTTTATAGACGAATCTTGTTACGATTCCTTCGCTGAACGGCAGCTAACACAGATCGATCCCCGTCAGCTATCCGCACCTAATGATTATCCAAAGGTGTTGCATCAGACACACAGAACAGGTCGAACGCCTCGGTTGCCGGACGAATTGCAGACGCCCACCCCATCCTTGCGGGTAGCAGGCCCGCCCTGTAGAGGCTGACGACGATCTATTGCCAGGATGATGCCGATGTTCCGCCCGCGTACCGCCCTCGTGGTTCTCGCCGCTCTGCCGCTGGTTGCGTGCGGCGGCGGCAGCGCCCGTCCCAAGGCCGATCTGGCCGCGTCGAAGATCACGACGATCGGCGTCAACAGCTATCTCTGGCGCGCGACGCTCGACACGCTGAGCTTCATGCCGCTGCTCCAGACCGACTCCAATGGCGGCGTCATCGTCACCGACTGGTACGTCAACCCGCAGACCCCGGCCGAGCGGATGAAGGTAACGGTATCGATCCTCGACCAGGACCTGCGCGCCGATGCCGTCCGCGTCGCGGCGCTGCGCGAGATCAACCGCAACGGCCAGTGGGTGTCCGCACCCGTCCAGGCGGCGACCACGCAGAAGCTCGAGGACATCATCCTGACCAAGGCCCGCGACCTGCGTCGCGCCTCGATCGCGGGCTGAGGCCGACATCATGGCGTCGCGTTTCAATGCGTTGAAGGCGGACGCGGCGTGGCAGAAGGTCTGGGACGAACGCAACACGTTCGCCGCCGACGATTCTTCGACCAAGCCGCGCTCGTACGTGCTCGAGATGTTCCCCTATCCGTCGGGACGGATCCACATGGGGCATGTCCGCAACTATACGATGGGGGACGTGCTCGCGCGCTTCCGTCGGATGAAGGGCATGGAAGTGCTCCATCCGATGGGCTGGGACGCGTTCGGCATGCCCGCCGAGAACGCGGCGATGGAAAAGGGCGTGCATCCGGGCAATTGGACGCGCGCCAACATCGCGACGATGAAGGCGCAGCTGAAGCGCCTCGGCTTCGCGCTCGACTGGACGCGCGAACTGGCGACGTGCGAGCCTGACTATTACGGGCATGAGCAGGCGCTGTTCCTCGACCTGTTCGCAGCGGGGCTCGTCTACCGCAAGGAATCGGCGGTCAACTGGGATCCGGTCGACATGACCGTGCTCGCCAACGAGCAGGTGATCGACGGGCGCGGCTGGCGCTCGGGCGCGCTGGTCGAGCGGCGCAAGCTGTCGCAGTGGTTCTTGAAGATCACCGATTTCGCCGACGAACTGGTCGACGGTCTCGGCGCGCTCGAGCATTGGCCCGACAAGGTCAAGCTGATGCAGGAGAACTGGATCGGCCGCAGCCAGGGCCTGCAGTTCAAGTTCGCGCTGGCGGGCAATGCGACCGGCATCGACTCGGTTGAGGTGTTCACGACTCGTCCCGACACGATGTTCGGGTCGAGCTTCGTCGCGGTCGCCGCGGATCATCCGATCGCGCGCGCGATCGCCGAGACGAGCCCCGATGCGGCTGCGTTCATCGAACTCTGCAAGCGTGGCGGCACCACCGCGGCCGAACTCGACACGCAGGAGAAGCTGGGCTTCGACACCGGTATCCGCGCGACGCATCCGCTCGACAACAGCTGGGAGCTCCCGGTCTACATCGCGAACTTCGTGCTGATGGAATATGGTACGGGCGCGGTGTTCGGCGTGCCCGCGCACGACCAGCGCGATCTCGATTTCGCGCGCAAATACGATCTGCCCGTCAAGCGCGTCGTCTCCGAAGGCGATGACGAGGCCCCCGTATTCGTCGGCGACACCGCCTGGACGGGCGCCGGCAATCTCGTGAACTCGCACTTCCTCGACGGCATGGACATCGAGGACGCCAAGCGCACCGTGATCGAGCGCGCCGAGGGCGAAGGCTGGGGCAAGGGCACGACCGTGTTCCGCCTGCGCGACTGGGGCGTCAGCCGCCAGCGTTACTGGGGCACGCCGATCCCGATCATCCACTGCGACGCGTGCGGTGCGGTGCCGGTGCCCAAGGACCAGCTGCCGATCGTACTGCCCGAGGACGTCAGCTTCGACATCCCCGGCAACCCGCTCGATCGTCATCCGACGTGGAAGAACGTCCCCTGCCCCAGCTGCGGCGGGAATGCGCGACGCGAGACCGACACACTCGACACGTTTGTCGATTCATCGTGGTATTTCATCCGCTTCGCCAGCCAGCCGGATGCGAAACCGTTCGACCGGACGGGCGCGGAGAAGTGGCTGCCGGTCAACCAGTATATCGGCGGCGTCGAGCATGCGATCCTGCATCTGCTCTACGCCCGCTTCTGGACGCGCGCGTTGAAGCATATCGGCATGCTCGACATCGCCGAGCCGTTTGCCGGGCTGTTCACGCAGGGCATGGTCACGCACGAGACGTACAAGTCCGCGGACGGCCGCTGGCTCGGCCCCGACGACGTGCGCGACGGCATCGAGATCGCGACGGGTGACGCGATCACCGTCGGTCGTGTCGAGAAGATGTCGAAGTCGAAGAAGAACACCGTCGATCCCGAGCCGATCGTCGACCAGTATGGCGCCGATGCGGTGCGCTGGTTCGTGCTCTCCGACTCGCCGCCCGAGCGCGACCTTCCCTGGAGTGAATCGGGTATCGAAGGCGCGTGGCGGTTCGTCCAGCGTCTCTGGCGCCTGATCGAGGCCGACGGTGCCGCCAAGGCCGAGGGTGACGACATCGCGTTGCGCAAGCTCTGCCACCGGACGACAGTGGGTATCGAGAGCGATATCAATGGCTTGCAGTTCAACAAGGCGGTCGCGCGGCTCTATTCGCTGTGCAGCGCAATCGAGAAGGCATCGCCGTCCGCCGATCGCGAACAGGCGATCCGTACGTTGCTGCTGCTCGTCAGCCCGATGGTGCCGCACGTTGCCGAGGAAGCCTGGGCGACCGCCGGTAACGATGGCCTGATCGCCGACGCCGCGTGGCCCGAAGTCGATCCGGCGCTGCTGGTCGATGACGAGGTCACCATCGCGGTGCAGGTCAACGGCAAGCTGCGTGATACGCTCGTCTTCCCCAAGGGCGCGCCGAAGGACGAGGTCGAGGCGGCCGCGCTGGCTTCCGACAAGATCGTCCGCCTGCTGGAGGGCAAGCCGCCCCGGAAAGTGATCGTCGTGCCCGACCGCCTCGTGAACATCGTCGCATGACGCGGTACGCGCTTCTTGCCGGAGCCCTGCTGCTCTCGACCAGCCTAGCGGGTTGCGGGCTGCATCCGCTCTATTCGGGCGGCAGCAGCGGCGCGGTTGCCGGCACGCTCGGCCAGGTCGAGATCACGCCGATCGAGGGCAAGTCCGGTTGGCTGATGGCAACCGCACTACGCGACCGCTTGCCGTCGAACGGCGCGGCGCCGCTGTATCGGATCGACATCCGGCTCGAGGACCAGATCAACGGCCTCGGCGTCCGTCGCGACGACAGTGTCTCGCGCGAACGCCGAATCCTGCGTGCGCGCTATCAGCTCGTCCGGATCGGCGACGGCACCGTCCTGCTCGACGCGACGGCGGGATCCGATGCGGGCATCGATGTCGTCCGGTCCGAATATGCCACGATCGCAGCCGAGAATACCGCGCTGGAACGTCTCTCGGGGATCGTCGCGGATCAGATCGTCGCGCGGATCGCGCTCTATGCGCAGCGGACCCCGCCGGCCCCCACGCCGGCCCCGTGAAGGCCAGCGCCAACCAGATCCGCGCCGCATTGGCCAGGCCCGGCCCCGATATCCGTCTCTATCTTCTCCACGGCCCTGACGAGGCCGGCGCAAGCGACCTCGCCCGCACGCTCGCCAAGGCGATGGAACCCGATGCCGAGCGCGTCGATCTGGATGGCGCACAGCTCAGATCGGATCCCTCGCGGCTCGCTGACGAGGCGGCCGCCCTGTCGCTCTTCGCCACCGCGCGTCACGTCCGCGTCGCGTCGGCTGGCGAGGAGAGCCTCGATGCGTTCACCACGCTGTTGAACGCTGATCGCGCGGGCAACCCGGTCGTCGCGATCGCGCCCAACGTCAAGACGAGTGCGAAGATCGTCAAGCTCGCGCTCGAATCGCCGCGTGCGATGGCGTTCGCCTGCTACGCACCGACCGCCGCCGATGCAGAGCGGCTCGCCAGCACGATGGCGGGCGAGCAGGGCCTGCGCCCTGCCCCCGGCGTCGCACGCCGTTTGGTCGAGACCACCGGTGGCGACCGTGCGATCATCGCGCGCGAGATCGACAAGCTCGCGCTGTATCTCGACGCAAGCGCCGAACGACCGCATGATCTCGACCACGCTGCGCTCGATGCGATCGGCGCAGACCTCGGCGAGGCGGAGATGGGTCAGGCGATCGACGCGGCGATCGAGGGGCGTGTCGCCGATCTCGGGACCGAACTCGCGCGGCTGGAAGAAGCCGGAACCTCGCCGATCCCGTGGCTGCGGCAGCTCGTCCGCAGACTGATCGCGCTGGCCGAGATGCGCGGCGAGATCGATCGCGGCGAAGCGGTCGATACGGTGATGAAGCGCCACCGCGTCTTCTTCCGCGACGAGGCACAGACCGCCAAGTCGCTCCGCCGCTGGTCGCCGGTGATGCTTGCTACGGCCATCGCCCGAGTCCGCGCCGCCGAACGCGCGATCATGGCCCCGGGCAATCCCGGCGGGGTCGTCGCGGATGCCGCCATCGTTGCCCTCGCCCAGGCAATCGCACGCAGAAACTAAGCCCGCTGAATTCTCCCCGTCAGGCGAACGTACCGGACGGGAGTACGCGCAACGCTTCCCCCCAGACGTTCAGATCGCCCCGCCCGTCAGCCGCTGGCACACCATGTCGAGCTGATCGAGCGTCGAATAACTCAGCGTCAGCGTGCCGCCGGTCTCACTATGCGCAACGCGCACCTGAAGCCCCAGCAGATCGGCCAGTTGCCGCTCGAGCGCCGCAATATCCGCATCCGGGATTCGCGCCTCGTTCGCTGCGGCCGCGGCACCCCCGCCCGACCGCGTCCGGCCCGGCTTGGCATCGCGCGCCAGCTTTTCGGTCTCGCGCACCGATAGGCCGCGGGCGATCACTTGGTCCGCCAGTGTCTCGACATCGGGCGAACCGAGCAGCGCGCGCGCATGGCCCATCGACAGCGATCCTTCGACCACCTGCGACTGAACCTGCGCAGGCAGTTCGAGCAGCCGCAACAAATTGGCGACATGGCTCCGCGACTTATGGACGATCTTGGCCAGCACCTCCTGTGTATGGCCATATTCGCCCGCCAGCCGCTGATAGGCCTGTGCCTCCTCGATCGCGTTGAGATCCTCGCGCTGGATGTTCTCGATCAGCGCAATTTCGAGCGTCTCGGCGTCGTCGAAGTCGCGGACGACCACCGGGACCTCGTGCAAACGCGCCCTTTGCGCCGCGCGCCAACGGCGCTCGCCCGCGACGATCTGGTAATCATGGCCGTGCGGCCGGACGATGATCGGCTGGATCAAGCCGCGTGCGGCGATCGAGGCGGCAAGTTCGCTCAGCATCGCTTCGTCGAAATGTCGGCGGGGCTGGTCCGGATGCGGCGACAGCGAACTGACCGGCAGCATGCGCACGCCGCTATTGGTCGGCGCATCACCGCTCGCGCTGACCGGCGCCTCGCGGGCCATCTCGCCCAGCAGCGCGTTCAGCCCGCGGCCGAGCCCCGGCCGGCCGCGCTTGGTACCTTCACTCATGCCAATACCCTCACGCGGCTGCTCGTGCAGATACCGGAAGCCGGCCGATCATCTCGCGGGCAAGCGCGATATACGCCTGCGATCCGCTGCAGCGATGGTCGTAGATCAGCGCCGGAAGTCCGTGACTGGGCGCTTCCGACAGCCGTACGTTGCGCGGGATAACCGTTTCGAACACGACCTTGCCCAGCACCGCGCGGACATCCGCCGAGACCTGATCGGTTAGCCGGTTGCGGCGGTCATACATTGTCAGCGCGACGCCGAGGATCGACAGGCCGGGGTTGAACCGCTGACGGATACGCTCGACCGTGCTGAGCAACTGCGACAGGCCCTCGAGCGCGAAGAATTCGCACTGGAGCGGCACGAGCAGCGCATCCGCTGCGACCATCGCATTGATCGTCAGCAGCCCGAGCGAAGGCGGACAATCGATCAGCGCGATATCCCAATGCCCGGTCGAGTCCTGCATCGCACGATCGAGCCGATGCGTCCGCGCATCGAATTCGACGAGCTCGATCTCTGCTCCCGACAGATCAACCGTCGCGGGGATCACGTCGAGCCGGGGCACGCGGCTATGCACCACGGCTTGGTCGATCGTCGCTTCGCCGATGAGGACGTCATAGCTCGATTTGACGCGTTGCGCATGGCCGATGCCAAGGCCGGTCGAGGCGTTGCCCTGCGGGTCGATATCGACCAGCAGCACCCGCATTCCCGTCGCCGCCAATGCGGTCGCGAGATTGATGGCACTGGTGGTCTTGCCCACCCCACCCTTCTGATTGGCGACCGCGATGGTGATCATCGCGCGCGGACTCGATCCAGAACCACGATAGACGACTCCGGGTTCGTGACGCTTTGTTCCACGTGGAACATAAAGTGCCAAGGCTTCTGAAGCGCGGTGATCTCTGCCTCATCGAGACGCCCCCGAGGCAATAGCCACCGCGTCTCTGTTGTGGCGCAGTGCGCCGCGCCACGCAAAAGGTTTTCGAGCGAGGCGACCGCGCGCGCCGAAATGATCCGTGCTGCTGCGGTGACGGACTCGACCTTGGTCGGATGGACCCTGACCTGCTCGCCAAGCCCCAGCCTGGCGACGCAGAGCTGGAGAAAGTCCGCGCGACGCCGGCGTGGTTCGACGAGATCGACCGGCCCGTCGCGCACCAGCGCAACGACCATGCCGGGAAATCCACCCCCGGTCCCGATGTCCAGCCAGCGCATCGCGTGCGTCTCCGGACCTGCGAGCGCGACAAGCTGAAGCGAGTCGACGACATGCCGGTCCCAGATCGTCGGGATCGTCGACGGTGCGATCAGATTCTGATGCGCGGCCTCCTCGACGACCATCGCGACGAACGCCGCAACCCGCTCGGTCGCGACGGGGCCAAACCGCTCGAGGACCCAGGTCCGTGCTTCGTCTTCGGTCATGCCGGTACTCGTTTCGTATGGAGAAGCACCGCAGACAGCGCCGCAGGCGTGATGCCCCGGATCCGTGCCGCGGCGGCCAGGGACAGCGGTCGTGCCGCACTCAATCGATCGATCATCTCGTTCGACAGACCCGGAACCCGATCATAGGCGAGATCCTGGGGTAACAGGATCGCCTCGTCCGCGCGCAACCGCGCGACCTCCTGCGCCTGCCGTTCGATATAAGGGGCGTAGCGCGCATCCTCGACGACCTCGTCGACCACTGCCGCCGGGATTCCGATCGCCGCATCGGGCGCGACATGCGCAAGCTTCACGCCCTCGAAGCGCAACCAGTCGAACGCCGTCCGGCGCGCGCCGTCGCGGCCGACCGCAACACCCTGATCCGCGATCTCCGTCGCGGTCCGTTCGCCGTGCAGTGCGGATCGGAATCGCACCCGGTCTTCGCCACGCGCGCGCTGATGCGCGAGCCGCGCGGTGCAGAGGCATCCCGCCGCCTCCGCAATCCCGCCCAGCCGTGTCTCGGCATTGTCCGCGCGGAGCGACAGCCGGAACTCGGCACGCGCGGTCAGCATCCGGTACGGCTCGGTAACGCCCTGCAGGACAAGGTCGTCGATCATCACGCCAAGATAGCTCGATGCGCGATCGAGGATCACCGGTGCCAGATCACAGGCATGCGCCGCGGCGTTCAGGCCAGCGACCAGCCCCTGCCCCGCTGCCTCTTCATAGCCCGTGGTCCCGTTAAGCTGGCCGGCACAGAACACGCCGTCGATCGCGGGAAGCGCCAATCGCGGATCGAGCGCGCGCGGATCGATATAATCATATTCGACGGCATAGCCCGGCATCGTCATCACGACACGCTCGAGCCCGGGAATGCTCGCGAGCATCGCTGCCTGAACCTCGACTGGCAAGGACGTCGACAGACCATTGGGATAGATCGTTGCGTCGTCGAGCCCCTCGGGTTCAAGGAACAGCTGATGGCCGTCGCGGTCGCCGAAGCGGGAAACCTTGTCCTCGATCGATGGACAATAGCGCGGCCCCGCCGCTTCGATCGCGCCGGTGAACAGCGGCGATCGGTGGAACGCGGCGCGGATGATCGCATGCGTCTCGTCCGTCGTCCGCGTGATCGCACAGGCGATCTGCGGCAGGATACGGGCGGTCGTCATCGGCGACATCGTCCATGGCTCGGGATCGGAGGGCTGCTCGGCAAGCGCCCCCCAGTTGATCGTCCGACCGTCGAGCCGTGGTGGAGTTCCCGTCTTCAGCCGCGCCATGGGCAGCGCGCGCGCGCGGAGCTGGTCCGCCAGCGGCTTCGCCGCGCGCTCGCCGATCCGGCCCCCTTCCTCACGGTCATCGCCGCGGAAGATCCGCCCGCCCAGAAACGTTCCGGTCGCCAGGACCACCGCACGGGCCGCGACCACGGCGCCGTCGGCGAGCACGACACCCGCGACGCGATCACCGTCCAGATGCAGCGCGCTGACATCGCCAGCGATGATCGACAAGTTTGGCGTCGCCGCCAGCTGTGTCTGGATCGCCGCCGCATAGAGCCTGCGGTCCGCCTGGATCCTCGGCCCTTGGACCGCGGACCCCTTGCTGCGATTGAGCATCCGGTGATGGATCGCTGCGGCATCAGCAGCACGACCGATCAGCCCGTCAAAGGCATCGACCTCGCGGACCATATGGCCCTTGCCCAGCCCGCCTATTGCCGGGTTGCATGACATCGCGCCGATCTGCCGCGCGTCGAACGACACCAGCGCGGTACGCGCGCCCCTCCGCGCTGCCGCGGCTGCGGCCTCGGTCCCGGCATGGCCACCGCCAACCACCACTACATCGAACATGCCATTGCCGTAGAGCGGCGCGACGATGGCGTCAAAGTTGTTCCACGTGGAACATCACTTGCCGATGCAGAACCGGCCGAAGAGTGCGTCGAGCATCTCGCCGGTCGCGTCGAGACCCAACACCGCGGCGAGCCCGCTGCGGGCTTCGCGAAGATGCTCCGCAACGATCAAAGGGTCCGTTCCCGCCGCACGCAGTGTCGCCGCAGCCCGCTTGCAGCGAAGGCGCTGATCCGCCTTGAGCGCCAGATCGTCAGTACGCGGAAGCAGAGCGGTCGCGCGATCATGGACGACAGCCCAGAGTCGATCGAGCGAAGCCTGGTCGCTTTGCGAGAGGGCAATCACCCGACCGGGCGGGACGCCCCCGTCCCGCCCCGGCAGATCGGCTCGCGCGTGAACCCAGATCGCATCTTCGCGTGGCGGCGCCGTGTCAGCCAGCCACAGCAGCAGGTCCGCCGTCGCCATCGCGGTCTCCGCCCGGGCAACGCCGATTGCCTCGATCGGATCGAGCGTATCAACCAGACCCGCGGTATCGGTCAGGACATAGGCGACCCCGTTGCGCAGGACCGGGACATCGATGCGGTCACGCGTCGTCCCCGAGATCGGCGATACGATCGCGGCATCGCGCTCCCCCATCAGATTGAGCAACGTCGATTTGCCGCTGTTGGGGGGGCCGCCGATCACGACGCGAAGGCCGTCTTTCAGTCGCTCGACCGGGGGGCTCGCCACCACCGTCTCGATCTCAGCCGCAAGCGCTGCGATGTCAGCGCACACCGCGTCGAAGGCCGCCGCATCGCTGGTTACGTCATCCTCGTCGGCAAAGTCGAGCATCGCCTCGATCCGTGCGGACAGCATCGCGACCGCGTCCATCCAGCCGCGTACAGCCTGGCTCACCCGCCCCTCGGTCGCGGTGATCGCGGCAACACGCTGCGCCTCGGTTTCGGCCTCGAGCAGATCCGCGAGCCCTTCGGCCTGTGTCAGGTCGATCCTCCCGTTGCCAAGCGCGCGACGGGTGAATTCGCCCGGCTCGGCCAGTCGTAACCCGGTCATAGCCGCGAGCGTGCGTTCGACCGCAGCGATGACCGCCCGCCCCCCGTGGCAGTGGAGCTCGACCAGATCCTCGCCCGTCGCAGTGGTCGGGCCCGGAAAGACGATCACCAATGCGCGATCGAGCATCGTCCCGCTCGCATCACGCAGACCACGCAAACTGGCATGCCGCGCGGTGGGGAGCGGCCCGGCGAGCGCGACCGCTGCCGCAAACGCCTCGGGCCCCGATATCCGCACCACCGCGATCGCCGCGGGCGGGCGTCCGCTCGACACCGCAAAGATCGTGGTCATCGCGCTACTCAACCGCCCGTCTTCCCCATCGTGCCAGTCTTGCCGGTCTGCGTCGCGCCGTCGAACATCCGTTTCCAGAACGCCATCCCCGCCTCGCCCATCGGCTGCCACCCGCGCATCATCGTCTCGATCATCTCGGGCTGCATCGCCCCGTCGCCTAGCCCGGGCATCGCCTCGATCATCATCGCGACATAGCGGTCATGGATCGGCGTCAGGTCGGGCAGCCCCACCGCGCGGCGGGCCTCTTCGGGCGTGCATTCGATTTCGATGTTCATCTTCATGGACGGCCCTTTCGGTGGCGCTTGAGCCGCACGGCGGGGCACGGCATAGCGTGGCAATGTATGCGCGGGATGCCGCCTCGATCGCAACGCCTATCGGGCTGATCCGCGTGACCGGCAGCACCGACCGGATCGACGCGATCGCGATCGACCGGGGCGGCATCGTCGAAGGGACGACCAGCCCGGCGATCCGCGAAGCGCTCCGCCAGTTCGACGCGTATTTTGCAGGCCGTCTCACCGTCTTCGACCTTCCGCTCGCGCCATCGCTGACGCCCCGCGGCGACGCGCTGCGCCAGGCGATCGTTGCGGTCCCTTACGGCCGGACCGCCAGCTATGGCGATCTCGCGCAGGCGATCGGGTCGAGCCCGCGTGCGATCGGCCAGGCCTGTGCGCGCAATCCGTTTCCGATCGTCGTCCCCTGCCACCGAATTCTCGGAGCCGGGGGCGGGCTTGGTGCGTATTCCGCAGGCCAAGGCCCGATCACAAAATCCCGGCTGCTCGATCTCGAACGGCCGCAAGGAGGATTGCTATGACCAACACCACCACCATACCGACGCTCGCGGGCGACGGCAGCTTCACCGCCTATCGCGCGGTCCCCGCCGGCACGCCCAAGGCCGCAATCGTCGTGATTCAGGAAATCTTCGGGGTGAATGCCGGCATCCGCCGCAAGTGCGACACGCTCGCCGAGGCCGGCTATCTCGCAATCGCCCCGGACCTGTTCTGGCGGCTGGAGCCGGGGATTGAGCTCGACCCGGACGTGAAGCCCGAATTCGAGCGTGCACTCGAACTCATGGGCCAGTTCGACCAGGACAAGGGTATCGCCGATATCGAGGCAACGATCCGCGCCGCGCGCAGCGAACTCGGTGACGGCGCAAAGGTCGGCGCGGTCGGCTATTGCCTCGGTGGCCGCCTTGCCTTCATGACCGCGGCGCGCACCGACATCGATGCGAGCGTCGGCTATTACGGCGTCGGGATCGATGGCCTGCTCGGCGAGAAGCACGCGATCGCAAACCCAGTGCTGCTCCACGTCCCCGAGGAGGATCACTTCGTCGACAAGGACGCGCAGGCGGCGATGCACGCCGGGCTCGACGATCATCCCAAGGTCACGATCTACGATTATGCGGGCGAGGATCACGGCTTCGCGACCGAGTTCGGCGAGCGCCGGTCGGATGCGTCGGCCAAGCTGGCGGACGAACGCACCGCGGCCTTATTTGCCGAGCATCTTGGCTGAGGGCTAAGAGGCACCCCTCCCCCCTCGTCATTCCCGCGCAGGCGGGAATCCATACTGGCTGGCGTCGCTTACGAGATCACCGAAGGTGCAGGATATGGATCCCCGCCTCCGCGGGGATGACGGTGGGGGTCGTGTCTGAACGCGCTATAAGCGGCATGACGAACGACCAAGCGCCAAAAAAAAGGCCTCGCCGGACGATCCCGGCGAGGCCTTTTCCTTATCCGGACGCTGCCCCGATCAGCCGAGCAGCGAGACGATCCCGAGCGTTTCGCCGGTACCGGTCCAGCCCTCGTAGATCATCTTCACCGCGACCACGAGGATCACCGCCAGGCCGATATAGGCGATCCAGCGATAGCGGTTGATGATCCGCGCGATGAAGTTCGCCGCCAGCCCCATCATCGCGACCGACAGCAACAGGCCGATCACGAGGATCCCCGGATGCTCGCGCGCCGCGCCCGCGACCGCGAGCACGTTGTCGAGGCTCATCGACACGTCGGCGACCGCGACCGCCCAGGCGGCGCTGGCAAAGCCCTTGGACGACTTGATCCCCGAGCGTTCGTCGCCCTCGATTTCCTCGGAGCCGGCATTCTGTGCACCCTCGCGGATTTCACGCCAGAACTTCCAGCTGACCCACAGCAGCAGCAGGCCGCCCGCGAAGATCAGCCCGACGATCCCCATCAGCCACGTCACGATCAGCGCGAAGAAGATGCGCAGGACGAGCGCCGCACCGATGCCGATCAGGATGACCTTCTTGCGCTGGTCGGCGGGAAGCCCCGCGGCGAGCGCGCCGACGACGATCGCATTGTCGCCGGCAAGGACGAGGTCGATCATCAGGACCGATCCGAACGCGGCCAGCGCCTTCGGGTCGCCGAGATTGGAGAAGTCGGCGACGATGTGCTGCCAGATTTCCAGCGGTGAACCGGGTCCGGTTACTCCCGATGCGGCGGTGGCCAGCATGGCGATGATACTCAAGATGTCAGCTCCCGGTGACGGGCCACCACCGACGTGCGGAGATGGCGGATTTCAATGGGTTTCATAGCAAAGCGGCACACGAAAGCCATTGCTCTCGCGTGCCGCATTTTGGGTCGGTGTACTTGGCCGGACATGGGCGAAGCCCATGTCGTCGGTCGGGGCGCTGCCCCGCCGGCCGGATCGATGCGAGTCCCGCTGCAGCGTGCAGCGGGCCGCATTCGATCACTGATTCATGCTGTCGAAGAAATTCTCGTTGGTCTTCGAATCCTTCATCTTGTCGAGCAGGAACTCCATCGCGTCGATCGTGCCCATCTGCATCAGGATGCGACGCAGCACCCACATCTTGGAGAGCTTGGCCTTGTCGACCAGCAGCTCTTCCTTGCGGGTACCCGACTTGCCGACGTCGAGCGCCGGGAAGATGCGCTTGTCCGCGACCTTGCGGTCGAGCACGATTTCCGAGTTGCCGGTGCCCTTGAACTCCTCGAAGATCACCTCGTCCATGCGGCTGCCCGTGTCGATCAGCGCGGTGGCGATGATCGAGAGCGAGCCGCCCTCCTCGATGTTGCGTGCCGCACCGAAGAAGCGCTTCGGACGCTGCAGTGCGTTCGCATCGACACCACCGGTCAGGACCTTGCCCGATGACGGCACGACGGTGTTGTAGGCACGACCCAGACGCGTGATCGAATCGAGCAGGATCACCACGTCCTTCTTGTGCTCGACCAGGCGCTTGGCCTTTTCGATCACCATCTCGGCGACCTGCACGTGGCGCTGCGCGGGTTCGTCGAACGTCGAGCTTACGACCTCGCCCTTCACGCTGCGCTGCATGTCGGTGACTTCCTCGGGACGCTCGTCGATCAGCAGGACGATCAGGAACACCTCGGGGTGATTGTCGGTGATCGCCTTGGCCATGTTCTGCAACATGACCGTCTTGCCGACGCGCGGCGGGGCGACGATCAGCGTGCGCTGGCCCTTGCCCTGCGGCGACACGATGTCGATCACCCGCGCTGACTTGTCCTTGACGGTCGGGTCGGCGGGATCGAGCGTCAGCTTGCTCTCGGGGTAGAGCGGCGTGAGATTGTCGAAATTGACGCGGTGGCGAACGACGTCGGGATCGTCGAAATTGACCGCGGTCAGCTTCACCAGCGAGAAATAGCGTTCGCCATCCTTCGGCCCGCGAATCTCGCCCTCGACCGTGTCACCGGTGCGCAGGCCGAACTTCCGCACCTGGTTCGGCGAGATGTAGATGTCGTCGGGCCCGGCAAGATAGTTGGACTCGGGCGAGCGCAGGAAGCCGAAGCCGTCGGGCAGCACTTCGATCGTGCCGAGCCCCATGATCTGGTCGCCATTGTCCGCCTGCACCTTCAGGATCGCGAACAACAGGTCCTGCTTGCGCAGCGTCGAGGCGCTCTCGACCCCCAGTTCCTCGGCCAGCTGGACCAGCTCGGCGGGCTTCTTCTTCTTCAGGTCTTTGAGATGCATGGGGATTTCCGGATAGCGATCAACGGGAACAGGTTCGGTCTGCGGGTGCGCTGGAAAGCGGAACTGGGCGAGCCGAACAGGCAGGACCACACGACCGGGCAGGACGCCAGGAGGCCGTGTTGGGAATCGAGGTAGAATTGGGGGGGCGGTTAGTCAAGCGGCACCGCGCCCCCACTCGGTTGTCATTCCCGCGTAGGCGGGAACCCATATTGGCGAACCTGGCGGCACTATCGCCGACGTTAGAGGCACTGGGTCCCCGTCTTCGCGGGGATGACGAGAGTTGGTGCGACGCGCTTAGAACGGCTTGACGATCACCAGCACGACGATGAGCGTTACCGCCAGCGCGGGAATCTCGTTGAGCATCCGCAACTGCTTGCCCGTCAGCGTCGGCTTCCCCGCCGCGAGCTTCTTCGCATAGCCGACCGTCCAGCCATGGTAGCCCGTCAGCAGGAACACCAGCAGCAGCTTGAGATGCAGCCACCCAAGCCCCGGCGCGCCGTCCGCCAGCCCGAGGTTTAGTGCCAGCGCGAGTCCCAGCACCCAGACGACGATCATTGCCGGGGTCAGGATGATCTTGCGGATCTTGCCCTCGCGCTCGATCCAGCTCGCCGCCTCCGCTGCATTGCTCGCGGCCAGCGCTTCCTGATGATAGACGAGATAGCGCGGCAGCATGAACAGCCCCGCCATCCAGAAGATCACGAAGATCAGGTGTGCGGCCTTTACCCAGTCATAGGCCGCCCCGAGAAAACCGCTCATGTCGTGCTCCTGACGCGGGCGATCAGTTGCTCGACATGCGCGATCGGCGTGTCGGGCAGGATACCATGCCCCAGATTGAAGACGTGCGGACGATCGCCGAATGCCCCGAGGATCCGGTCGATCGCGGCATCGAGATCCGCACCGCCCGCGATCAGCGCGAGCGGATCGAGATTGCCCTGCACCGGCAGGTCGGCGGGCAGCGACGCATGCGCCCAGACCGGATCGACCGTTTCGTCGAGCCCGATCGCATCGGCACCCGTCTCGCGCGCATAAGCGGGGAGCTTGCCCCCTGCCCCCTTCGGAAAGCCGATCACCGGCACG
The DNA here is from genome assembly GCF_000732685.2 of Sphingomonas sp. STIS6.2. Taxonomy (NCBI): domain Bacteria; kingdom Pseudomonadati; phylum Pseudomonadota; class Alphaproteobacteria; order Sphingomonadales; family Sphingomonadaceae; genus Sphingomonas; species Sphingomonas sp. STIS6.2. The sequence continues at coordinate 117 of NZ_JPDP02000043.1, read as the reverse complement.
CCGGGGCAGCGCGCATGGAGTTCGTCGATGATCCGCGCGGTCGGCGCGATCACCCAGCGTTCAAACTGCGCGGGCGACAGCGATCCCGACCAGCTGTCGAACAACTGGACCGCATCG
>NZ_JPDP02000042.1:0-3046 GCF_000732685.2 Sphingomonas sp. STIS6.2 | reverse complement strand
GAGGTGCGGGTGCCGCGTCGAAAGCGGACGGTCTGCAGTCCACCAATTCCGGCCATTCCGCTTCCGCCCACTTGTCGACCTTCATTGGTTCTGTGACAATGCTTGAAAGCTGTCGCTCTTTTGGTTGATAGGCAGCTTGGGTTGATAGGCGGCCGAAAAGGTGAGGCCGACCATGTGGTTACGTTCGGCGATTTTTGGTGCTGGTCTCTGCTGCTCAATTCCAACGATCGCCCAGGGCGATCCGGTTACGATCGGGCCGCAAGATGTAATCCTCACCCGACAGCGGGCAGAGCAGATGTCGCTACGAGAGCTGGAGGCAATTCTTCTACGGGACTTTCCGCACGGTGATATTCGCAAGGTCGAGGTGGGGCGGTCGATGGAGGGCTTCCCTGAAACGCCCCTATCTTATGTCCTTTTCTACGAAGCAGGGACGGCTGCTGGCGGCAGGTTTTGTACTGCACGCCGGATCCTTGTTAATTTCGACACGCTCCACGGGAAGATACCGCAGAACGCGGCCGAGCAAGCAGCGAATGCGCCTCGGCGCCGTTTTGCTGTAAACGCAGCGCCGCTTGCCACCGTTCTAGATCAAATGGCGACGGATGCCGCGTGCGCTCGCGTGGAAAACTTTGCACAATTGCCACCGAGTGAACCACAGCTCGGTCGCGGGATTGTCGAGGCCGTTCTCGATCTCTCAGTCGAGGCAGCAACGACGGGCCGTGCTTCGGTTCCGGTCACTTGTTTAGACGACACCACTCCTAAGGGTAACCGGTGCGATGGAGTTCGGGTGCTGGCCGGGCTCAATTGGCGCCATCTGGTTAACGTCGATTTGCCAAGTTCGGTTCGCGGACCGGCAACGCAACTTCAGTTTTGGCAAGATGACACGTGGGTGGTGGAGGTGACAGGTTACAAACCGATCATCTCCTTACAAATATATCGGAGGTATCCCCCGCCATTTTAGCCTCGGACTTTCCTCAGCAGGTGATCTCCTTTCGGTGTCGGCGCTTCTGTTAATAGCAGGTATCGACCCATTCGTACCCGAAAGCGGCCTGTCCGTTGACCACCGAGGCTGTGTGAAAACGTCTTGATATGCTATGCTTGCTGGCGTCATCTGGAGACGTCGGATGGGTCGTTTCATCGAGGGGTGTGACCGCCGGGAGCAGCTTTTTCTACCGCCATGCGTGGACGATTACGTTGCGGAAGACAGCACCGTGCGCATTGTCGATGTGTTCGTCGACGAACTGGATCTGGCGACGCTGGGGTTTGCCGACGCCGCTGCGACGGGTCGGCCAGGCTACCATCCGTCGACGCTGCTCAAGCTCTACATCTACGGCTATCTGAATCAGGTTCAGTCAAGCCGACGCCTGGAACGCGAGGCGGGCCGCAACGTCGAGCTGATGTGGCTGACGGGCAGGCTAGCACCCGACTTCAAAACGATCGCCGACTTCCGCCGCGACCATGGGCCTGCGATCCAGGCGGCCTGTCGCCGGTTCGTGCTGTTGTGTCGGCAACTCGGCCTCATCGCGGGCGGCACGGTCGCGGTGGACGGGAGCCGCTTTCGCGCGGTGAATGCGCGCGACCGTAACTTCACGCCGGTCACGATCCGGCGCCGGATGGAGCAGGTCGATGCCAGCATCCAGCGCTACCTCGGCATGCTCGACACCGCAGACCGGCAGGAGGGGGAAGCCGCCACGTTGCGCACCACCCGCCTGACCGAACGGCTCGGCGAACTGCGACGACAGATGCGCGAGCTGGAGGCAATGGAGCGGGCGGTCGAAGCATCCCCCGACCGGCAGATCTCGCTCACCGACCCCGATGCGCGCGCGATGGCATCGGCCGGCACGGGCACCGGGCTGGTCGGCTACAACCTGCAGGCGGCGGTCGATACCAACAGCCACATCGTGGTCGCACACGAGGTCCTCAACCTTGGTCATGACCGCACGTCGCTGGCCAACATGGGCCTCCAGGCGCGCGCAGCGACGGGGGCAACAGCGCTTACCGTGCTTGCCGACCGTGGCTACTTCTCCGGGCCCGAGGTGCTCGCGTGCGAAGCTGCCGGCATCACGGCGATCTGCCCCAAGCCGCTGACGTCGGGCGCGAAAGCCGACGGGCGGTGGGGCAAGCAGGACTTCGTCTACCAGCCCGAGACCGATACCTATCGCTGCCCCGCCGGTGAAACGATGACGCGGCGCTTCTCCCGCCTCGAGCACGGCATGACGCTCTACGGCTATGCCACGCCTGCCTGTCGCTACCGATGTGCCGTCAAGGCGAACTGCACCGCCGGCATCGAGCGCCGCATCAAGCGGTGGGACCATGAGGCGGTCATCGAGGCGATGCAAGCCCGCCTCGACCGCATGCAGGGCGCGATGCGCGTCCGCAGACGCACGGTCGAGCATGTCTTTGGTACCATCAAGGACTGGATGGGACGAAGCCACCTCAAGACCCGCACCCTGAACAACGTGGCAACCGAGGTGAGCCTCCACGTGCTCGCTTATAACATCAAGCGCGCCATCGCCCTGGTCGGCGTGCCCGGGTTGATCGAGGCAATAAGAAGGTGAGCGCTGCGTTCGCGCGCGTCACCACCACCGGTATGAGATCGACGTTCTCACACGGCCTCCACCAAACCCGGACATTCAGGGCCGACACGCATCAGATTTCTGCATCAAGCGATCCTACGATTTCCGCGGCTTTGAGCCTGATGCAGATCTTGTGAGTTTCCCATCATCGGTGCCCGCTTCGGCCGGCCTGCAAAGTGCGTTATACTAGTGAAGCACCAGCCATGAACGAGGACAGGTTATGCCAGTCAAAGACCTCATCGGGCGTCCAAGACCTACAGCTGAACAGAGGGCACTGGAGAAAGAGCTTCTGGAGCGTCGAGAGGCATTGCTGCGTCGTCGTCCCGGCCATTCTGATGATGACGATGGGCTGTGTCCTGTGGGCCCGCCACCTGGTCCTAGCCCCATGCTACTAGCTGGTGCGGCTGAGATAGCAGACGACTGATCCAATTAGCGTGATGCAAAACTTTTGATTTTTGCATCACGAATGGCCG